>RGMU01000441.1 GCA_010021705.1 Chitinophagia bacterium
AGAATATTGTTTGTCCGTCAACCGCGTAGGTACCACTAGAAGACATACCTACGCGTAGCTCTACGTAATCATTTACATTTAATTTTACTAATTGATGCCAATTGGCTGCAACTGCCGACCAGGTTGTAGGTATGTTAGTTAATCCAGGTAATGCACCACCAGTTAACTCAAAATATGATATATTATTAACTGAAAGCATTGGGTATACCCAGTTAGCCGGTAATGTATTCAATCGAAGCATACCAGAAAATGAATACACCCCGTTTACCGGTGCAACAAATCTTTGTGTAGATGTATTCCAGTGATTACCTTGATTAAAAATTACATTAGGTAAATTTATTTTAGCATAACCGGATGCAGGGTTTGTTATGTTATGATCATTGGCTTTTATAGCAAATGCAGGTTGTATTGGTTTGGTAAGAATAGTATTATCATATAATGAAGAAAGCAAAACACGCGAAGTGGTATTGTTTTGACTAAAAGGAATTAATCCATTGCTTGACGGTGTACCTAAAGGCAAAGAGGATATTGTTACATCGGCCATATTATTAAACAGTTAACTCTTGTACATTTAAATATGAATAGCTACCACCGGTATTTGCTCTCGTTAAACCGCTACCCCAGCCCCCTGAGGTACTTGTTCTAAAAAATTGAATAGTGTAGGTAATTGATGAGGTAGTACCCGGGGTATCTGTATACATAACCGGTGCAGTTAAGACCATTTCGTTTGCTGTAGCACAAGAATAATATACTGCATTAGGATTAGAATGTATAACTGTATTAGCAGTTGGGTAGCTTCTTATTATTCTTACCCCTGCAGTTGTTCCGTTTATACCCTGCATAGAAATAGGCACCGAGCCTGTAATATTAATTTTTGAATTTGCAAATTTAGGTACAATTGTAACAGATACTACATTTTGATAGCTATTGTTTGTTGTTGTTGAAAGTTGAGTATTATTAGAAGCAATTAAACTTTGAATAATTACCGGCGGTGTATTTATTAAATCACTATAACTTCCAGTAGTTGCGACGGTAGCAAACCCCATGCTTGTTTTAAGCTGTGAAAGCGATGCTTTATAAGTTGCTGGAGTTACACCGGTTGTACTAAAAGGAAATACGTCTGTTAAAGAAGGTACTTGTCCAGATAAATTAGTTATAGATACGTCAGCCATATCAAATATTTAATAAAAAGCAGACTAAATACTTATATGGCAAAAAAGAAGCAAAATAAGAAGGTAAATCAGCTTTCTCTAAAAGAAT
>RGMU01000442.1 GCA_010021705.1 Chitinophagia bacterium
GTGCACTAAATGCAAGGCCGCACCACTATTAGCGCATAAACGAATAATATTACCTGTATTAGGCGGTATTTCCGGTTGAAATAGTACTACATTTAACATGTAGGCGCGCGTCCGTGTTCTTCCTCACGTAACGTTAGGATTTCAAAACCATTTTTGGTAACTAAAATAGTATGCTCCCATTGTGCTGAAAGTTTGCGATCTTTAGTAACAGCAACACTCCAACCGTCTTTTGTTAAATGCTTAACATCGGCTTTGCCTTGGTTAATCATCGGCTCAATGGTAAAGGTCATACCTTCTTCTAAAACAACACCTTCTCCTGGCCTACCATAATGCATAACCTGTGGGTCTTCATGCATTTTAGCACCTATTCCATGTCCACAATATTCACGAACTACCGAGTAATTATTTTTAACTGCGTGAGTTTGTATAGCATGCCCAATATCACCTAAAGTGATTTTGGGTTTAACTATTTCAATTCCCTTATATAAGCACTCTTGGGTCACATCTACTAAGCGCTGCGCATGAGCGGCTACCGCACCAATACAAAACATTTTGCTACTATCGCCGTAGTATCCTTCATGAATAACCGTAATATCAACATTAACAATATCGCCACTTTTTAAAGTCTGACTAGCTGATGGCATGCCATGACAAATAACATGATTTAAAGATGTGTTAATAGAATAAGGATAACCATATTGACCTTTACTGCCAGGAATTGCCTGCAAAGTATTGCGAATATAATCCTCGCAAAACTCATCGAGCTCTAATGTAGTAAGCCCAGGCTTTATAAATGCACTAACTGCCTCTAAAACTTTGGCTGTCAGTTGGCCCGCAATGCGCATCTTGGCAATTTCTTCTGATGATTTAATAAAAGACATAATTTTTGCTGTTCCAATACAAAGATACTAATTTTAACAGATTTGTTGCTATTTTATCAAATGTTTAGCCTGTTAACATTCACCATTCTTAACAATTATCACTCCTTTGCAATCAGCTTCGCAAGAATTGCCATACGTTTTGCCATCTTTGCCACACACAGGTTGCCAGCTTTTTATGCATACGCAATCTTGTTGTGTGCTTGCTATTGCCGGAGCTACAAAATATATCAATGAAAACAAAATTATTAATATGCGCATATTTGCTCCAATGTGATTTTGGGTCTAGACTTAAAATAGAGACTAATCAAGTCCAACTAGTCTGAGCTTTAATTAAGGAGTATTAAACTATGAAATGGATTATAGTTGCAAATTCCAGCGA
>RGMU01000443.1 GCA_010021705.1 Chitinophagia bacterium
TGATTAATTAATTCTTGTGATACTTCTACCCTATGACCACCAATATTAAGCGTTAAAGCACGGTCATCACCCATTTCACCTTTAGTCTCACCCACCCCTAAATCGCTGGCAACATTAATTTGGCAAAACAAAAGACCGATTATTAAAGCTAATTTTTTAAAAAATCTCATTACAGGCCCCACTTGACAACAAATTTAATATTACAAATAGAATATATCATTTTGATGGTTGCCAAAGCAATTGTTTAAAAAAGATAAAAGATTAGTGAAAGTATTTTGCGAAAAATTTTATATTTGCCGATCATAGTGACCGATAAGCCCGGCATAGCTTTAGCGTAGTAGAATGCATTGCAATCTATACCTATTCTGCCACATAAGCCAAGCGATGCGAACTCTCCCAGCCCCGCAAGAAGTGTGATAAGTGATAAACGTGTTCCACATTTTGATCGCCATAAATTGCCGGATCGTGACAAATCACTTCGCCGTAATCTTGATCCCAACCGATTACTGTTAGTAAGTGCCCCTGCTTATATTCTTGCGGCGCGCCCTGCAAATAGCCCCGCACACTCACCACCACTGGTATTCCTGCCTTTAGATATTGGTACAAATCGGCAAAGCTATTTAACCGCACTACCCGAAAGTTTTTTTGGGGGTAAACTTCAAAAGCGTGGGCCGTATTAAATGGCCAGCTACCATATGCACCAAGGCCATGATCAAAAGTTTTGCTTGCAAACTCTAGTACATCTAGCTGCTTTCCTGCCAAATACCCAACCTGCATACTAGTAGCAGTAGGAGAGCACATTTTTTTACAATCTTCATGCTCTAAAAATGAGCTGTTTAAAATTGGGAGTATCGCTCTTACTAAAAGTTAAGTGGGCCTTGCCTTTTAAATCTGCCAATTTTGGCCCACTAAATCTTTTACGATAAGCCCAAGTCCAGTCTGAAGCTTGTAGATTTAAGCCCAACTGCCATAACAGTAGCCCAAAAATTAGCTTCATACCAAACTGCATGCTGCCCCGCTATCCCTCTTTTAATTTTACACTCTATCCTAGGCCAATTACATTATACAATAAAATCTACATCAAGCTATTGAGAGTTATGAATTAATCAATATATTATCAAGAATATTATTTAAGCAATAAGGGCTCAAAATATGTTTTTAAAATTATTAATCTTAAGCTTAAGCCTGTGCCAGAACGCTTTAAGTAAAAGCCCTAAATTAGCACTCATCACAGTTCCAGTAGCCGATTTAATTGCCAA
>RGMU01000444.1 GCA_010021705.1 Chitinophagia bacterium
CGGCGGGTTCCTTTGTGCTTATTGCGACGGGTGCGTTTGTATTTACCGCCAACAGTAGATAATAAATTTGTTATATTATAACCTA
The DNA here is from genome assembly GCA_010021705.1 of Chitinophagia bacterium. GTDB lineage: Bacteria > Bacteroidota > Bacteroidia > Chitinophagales > Chitinophagaceae > RGMU01. The sequence continues at coordinate 86 of RGMU01000444.1, forward strand.
ATTGAACCATTTTTCCAGCAATAACTAACTCATTATCGTTTATCATATTTGTAGATCCTTTAAGGAGTTTTTTAGCATCAGTCATGAGTGTTTTAGTATCTGTGCTTTTTGATTTATAGTCTTCCAATGCTTTAGCATATATAGCTTCGGCTTGATTTTTAGTGAAAGAGATTTCAGAGTTAGCAGCAGTATTCTGCGCGGCTATAGATGGCTGAATCTCCTTAAGCTCTAATGCTTCAGTCCGCCACAAAGAACCTCAAGGTATCGGTTACCATCAGGGCTATAGCACTGTGGAGGTTTTTGGGGCTCCCCGGCAGCTAAGGAAACTCAATATCCTGCCCTTTATAGATGCCCGCCTGCACATATTTAACGATGGTAATCCCGCTGTTAATGCAGGAGGGGGGCTACGCTACCAAAGCGGAAAATGTATATGGGGTATTAATTCATACTACGATTATCGCAAAACAAACCACTACCATTATAACCAATATTCTTTGGGTCTAGAGATGCTAACAAAGCATTTCGACCTAAGAGCTAGCGGATATCTGCCTCTTGGAAAAAAACAAAGCAGCTACTACAGAAAAAAATTCGCCTATTTTGAAGATCACTACGCCTACATAAATCGCAAAAGAGAATTTGCGATGAAAGGAGCAAGTGCAGAGATGGGCTACCACATAAGAGATCTAAAAAAAATAGGTGTATATGGCGCTTTAGGACCTTATTATTTTGAAGGACATGGGAAAAATACCATAGGAGGACAGGGACGCATCAACGCTACCTTTCTTAGCCACATAAAGCTTGAGCTTAGTGGATCCTATGACCCAGTTTTCAAATGGATAGGGCAAGGTGAAGCAGGTTTATTTGTTTCTTTTGGCCCAAAAGTACGTAGCAGACAAAAAAATAAATCATTAAGCTACAGCTCTGATATCATGGCCAAGCGCCTTACCCAACATGTAGATCGTCAGGAAATCATCGTCCTTGATACTTACAAGAAAAACACAAAGGCCATCAATCCATCAACTGGAGCCCCCTATTATTTCGTCTTTGTGAACAATGAAAGCCACTCACAGGGCACTTTTGAATCTCCCTATACAACCATTGCACAAGCTGCTAACAACTCCTCAGAAGCAGATATACTCTATATCTTCCCAGGTAGCGGAGCGTCCTATGATAT
>RGMU01000445.1 GCA_010021705.1 Chitinophagia bacterium
AATCAACAAACAGGCAGCCAAACATAACCGTATAATTAAAGTATTACTTCAAATATACGTGGCAGCAGAAGATACAAAATTTGGCATGAACGAAGAAGAATGTAATCAACTTTTAGCCAATTTTAAACAGTCAACTTTTAACCATGTAAACATAGCCGGAGTGATGGGTATGGCTTCCAATACCGACAATAAAACCCAAATTGCCAACGAATTTGCTCGGCTATTCCAATACTTTAACACCCTGAAAAGCACTTTTTTTGCTTCCGATACTTCCTTTTGCTACTGCTCTATGGGCATGAGTAGCGACTACGAAATAGCAATGGCGCAGGGTAGCAATATGGTGCGCATTGGTAGCTTATTGTTTGGAAACAGGTAGGGTAAAGGGATTACAATAATTCCTTCAACTCTTCTACGCTAAGCCCTAATTCCGTAGATATCATATTAATAGCGATATTCATTTTTAACATAGCTTTGGCTGCCATCAATTTGCCTTTGAGTTCCCCCTCCTGCAAGCCTTCTGCTTTGCCTATTTCCTTACCCTCCTGCAAGCCTTCTGCCCGCCCTTGCTGCAAGCCCTTATCCAAGCCTTCACCGTAGGCGGTTTTGTGGCTTCCACGTAAGGTGCGTACTTGGTCTAAGTAATAGTCATGCGCTTTGCGCTCGTCTTCGTTTAACAATAATTCATGCACCACTTTCTCTGCCTTTTTCACCTCGCGAGATAGCCTTATGCCGGGCTTCTTGGGTAACTTATCGTTGATAAACAAATACATCCATGCGTCTATTTGTTCCTTCAAACGACCATCAAAATTGCTTAACGCAACAATAATAAATTCTAACAACAAATCGCTTGGCCGCTCTGCCCTGTAAAGTTCTTTTTCCTTTTCTGTTAATACCAACTCATCGTTAGGGTCGTCATCGTTTATGAACTCGCTTTTGCCTCTGTAAATGCAACCTTTACCACCCTTAAAATCATAATACAATATGTTAATGCTAATAACCTTCCGCAACGTCTCATATTCCTCCCCCGATTGAAAGGACTCTACCAGCGTTTTAGACGCACTGTAAAGCATCCTTTGCAGGTAAGCGTTTTGATAGGTGTTTTGTACTTCAATGATGAATTTTGTGCCCGCATCATCTTCGGCAAGTATATCCACACGGGTAAATTTATCGGTTGCCGATAGTTGGTTGCTTTCACTTTCTAAGATACCCGTAATAATGATGTTTTTCTTTAACAAAGCCGACA
>RGMU01000446.1 GCA_010021705.1 Chitinophagia bacterium
CTTGGGGTATGGTTACGGCAACGAGCTAAACACCCAAGCTGCTTTGTTACAAGCTGCCACAGATGGTTTCATCAATGAATCGCACGGTAACCATACTTCGGGTATTGCAACAGGCACTGGTTACCTCACAGAAAGTAAAAAACTAAGAGGCATAGCACCAAAAGCCGACTTTATTTATGCTGGCAGTGACCTTTCAGAAAATAAGATTTTAGATGCTACCCGGTGGATTTTTGAACAAGCCCAAGCACAAGGAAAACCAGCAGTTATTAACTATTCCTTCGGCGGTTGGGGCGAACCTTTAGATGGTACTTCTATGTTAGATAGGGGAATTGATGCTTTAGTAGGTCCTGGCAAAATTGTAGTAGTGGCTATGGGCAATGAGGGCAGGAATAAGCAAACTATTCGAAAGAAATTAAAAGCAAACGACACTTTAAACACCGTATGGCAAGTTCCTAATTATCAGTACGGTATTACTCCAATTGTTGATGTATGGGGAGAAAGAAATAAACATTTTAATTTAATAGTTACTATTTCTGCCACAGATGGAACTAGCGGTGAATGCACCTTTATTTTAGATTCTGAATCCGATTTTCAAACCGATTCATTTGGTCTTTTAGCCGGTAAGCAAAAAGATACTTTAGGCGTATATGTGTATTCAAAATACGCCACGAATGGCTGCCCAAGAATAACCTTGGTTAGTTCCAATAAGGGTATTTTCTCTGCAATAAAATTGAGCCTTATTCCAAAAGATTCTGGCACCTTTATCATAAATGCACCCTTTGTTGGTTTGGGTAATAATAATGGTACAGCTGGTTTTGAAGAAGGCACCAACGAAACTACTATCAGAACACCTGCAACGGCCAAATTAGTAATTGCCGTAGGTTCGTCGGATTTAAGAAATAACTATATCAACCTTTATCGGCAAAATATATTTGTTAGCGCACAGCCTATAGGCAGTGTTTCTGCCTTCAGCAGCCGGGGTCCAACCTATGATGGAAGAACCAAGCCCGATATTATTGCACCTGGCAATGTGGTATTTAGCTCCGTTAGTTCTTACGATAAATATGTGAACAGTACTACAGTTTCAGATTCAACTGTTTTTGAAGGTAGAACCTATTTTTACCAAGCCTATAGTGGAACAAGTATGGCTTGCCCTTTCGTAACAGGTGCAGTTGCCCTTATGCTTCAGAAACTACCCAATATAACGCCAGGAATTGCAAAACAAATATT
>RGMU01000447.1 GCA_010021705.1 Chitinophagia bacterium
ATCCCAATGAACAACGACCGTTTGTTAAATATGTTGAGAATCGTAACCAGAGCATTGTACATGCCCGTGGAATCCGACGAATCCGTTGGGCGAATGAGGTCAACGCCACTGGGGTCAATCACAAGATTCTGTATGCCCTGCGAGATATTCAAGGTGGTGTTGAGAGCCTCCGACTGCCACAGCAAATCCTGGTCATTCACCCACAAGTACGTGTTGTTTTGAGTCGTTTCCACGTCTGGATTGGTTAATTGAAGAGCGGCACACGAAACATAGCCCGTGTTGATTTGGTCGCCGGTTACAACAACATTTGCGTCATTTACAACAACATCACCACTTGTTGTTGTAATGGCAGTTGCGGACGATGTGAGTGTGATAGAACGTGCCGTAATTTGTCCAAGATTGTCAATAATAAGATTGTTGTTGTTAACCACGAGTGAATCTACATCCAGATTCCGCGAAGGAATCACTGTTCCTGTACTGTCGTCCAACTGGAGAACTGCGTTGGCAGGGGGGAATGTACCGTCGGGATTTTGAAGAACGAGTCCACGGGTTTTAATTGCGTTAAAGGTAGCTGTTCGGCGAATACCTGCGTTTCCGGATGACATGGTGTTTGTCTTTGTCTCTGTTACTGTCTCTGTTCTTGTTCGTGTTCTTTGCTTCCGCCACACCAGTGGGTTAGGAATCGGCAACAAAAAGAACAAGAACAGAAGAGCAGGAGAAGGAGAAGGAGAGAAGGAGATGTCACGAGTTCGGCGCACGGAAGATGTGTATTCTTTGAAAACGAGAAATCTCATTGTACAAAATCCCGACGGGAGCTTTCCGGCAGCGAATTCAATACTGTCAGTTTCCAATACTGCCGGTAAATTGGTTCCAACACCACACCTTGTTATTACTGACATATCAACGAACGATGTGTCGGCAAATACGGTTGACGTGTTGGATTCGTTAACCGTATACGGAAACCTAACAGTGTACGGCGACATATCGGGTGGCGGATGGACGGGTGGTACAGGGGGGTCTGGTACGGGTACTGTAACCAGTGTTACGTCCGCAATTGGTTCTGGAATTGACATTAGTGGTACAAACACTGTGAATCCGATTGTATCATTAAATTTAACTACAGGACCTTCCTCGGGAATTTCGTTGCTACACAGTGTTTCGGATACAAGTATTGCTATCGCAAATACAGGTGTATTGAGTGTTGTTGCTGGTAGTGGAATTTCCGTTGAT
>RGMU01000448.1 GCA_010021705.1 Chitinophagia bacterium
TATTGTTTTGTAATTAATGCCGTATATAGTAAATTGCAAACCAACAATCAATTCATACCGTTGTCAAAGAAAAAGAAAATAGCTCCACAAGCATCTGCCCCTCAGCCGGCACAGGCTTCCGGTGCTCCTGAAACAGAGGCAAAACCCATTGCGCCTCCCGGTACCGACCTGTTTACCCAATATGGCAAATACTCAAGCTTTATCACAGTAGGCATACTACTACTTATTGGAATAATAGTATTTCGCGATTTTTTGACCGGAGAAAAAATTTACTATTTCAAAGATATAACAAGCGATTCCTACAACTTTTCTTATCCTATTCTATACAACATTGCAGACTATATTCACACATACGGCACGCCAAGCTGGTCTTTCAAAGTGGGTATGGGGCAAAATATATTCCCCTTCTTTTTAAGAGACCCTTTTGATGCCATTCTTTTTTTATTGGGCAAAGACTCTATTTCTCATGGCTTAGTGTGGTTAGAATTACTTAAAATCACTTTGGCAGGCTATGTGTTTTACCGTTATCTGCAATTAATCAATTTAGAAAAATCTATCACTATAATAGGCGCAATTCTCTTTGCTTATTGCGGCTTTATGATAGAAGGTAGCGGGTGGTACTTATTCACCTTTGAAGCCCTAAATTTTGCCCTTATGCTATTGGCAGCAGAGCAGCTTATTGCAAAAGGAAAATCCCTTCTTTTTCCGTTAACCACCTTTTTAATAGGCATCTCCATGCCCTTTAACCTGTATGTGGACAGCCTGTTTATTATCCTATACACCATTATGCGCACCTACCAAATAGAAGGCAAACTTTCTTTTAACATCATTCGCTTATACGGGCAAATGCTGTTATTAGGCTTTGTGGGGCTATTAGCAGCCGGACCTTTCCTTTTGGAGAATATAGTACAGCTTTTAGAAAGCCCCCGCGTGGGAGGCACAAACTCCCTTACCCACCAACTTATGGCACGCCCCATAACCGAATTTTCCGACAAAGTAGAATTAGCTACCTCCGCCCTTCGCTTCTTCTCAAACGATATGATGGGCAGTGGTAACGACTTTAAGGGCTGGCACAATATATTAGAAGCCCCCATGTTTTATTGCGGTATTCCTTGCCTTTTGCTTGCCCCGCAGTATATTGCTTCCTTACCTGCCAATAAAAGGCTTTTCTTTATTATCTTCTTTGTGGGTTGGCTGTTACCGGCATTTTTCCCTTATTTGCGCCATGCT
>RGMU01000449.1 GCA_010021705.1 Chitinophagia bacterium
CCTATTCCTTTTTCACCGGCTTAGTATTTTTGTACTATTCCCTTCATGCTTTGCATCTGCTTTTCACCACCAAAGCTATCAACATACCCGTATTAGGCGGCACTGTGGCATTGCTGCTACTTTTATTAAATTATAAATACTTTGACGAAGTAGAATATATAGACAAAACCCTTCAAATTTTTGCCAACCTGCTTATTATAGCATACGCCGCGCTACTGTTCTTAATTGCTAAAATGGACAATAGTGCCAACTTAAGATATATCTTTTTTGGCATTGTAGCTATTGAAGTGGTATTTTTATCAGGTATCACCATAGACCGGCGCGATGCCCTTACCGGACAAGAGCTAACCGATAAAGTAGGCTATAACGACTATTCGGTAGATGCCATAAAACACCTACAACAAACCGACAACTCGTTCTACAGAGTGGACAAAGCCTACTATTCCTCAATGGCTATATTCGGCTCATTAAACGATGGACAGGCGCAGCTATACAATGGTACCAGCTCCTACAATCCGTTTAATCAACTCTATTATATCAACTATTTGCAGTTGATGAACCTTGCCAAGAAAAACGAAGAAAACGACTCCCGCTGGGCTAAGGGGCTTACCTATCGCCCTTTGCTGCAAATGCAAAACAGCGTAAAATATATATTAGCCAAAAAAATGTTCCACCCGTTTTGGGCTACCGTTGCAGACACTGTTTACAAAACCGGCGATGTTACCGTACTCAAAAATCGCTATACCCTTCCTTGGGGCTTTACCTACAATGCCATGATGACCCGGAGTGAATTTGAAACCCTGTCTGAAATGCAAAAAGACTTTTTTGCCCTCAAAGCCTGCATTGTAAATGATGAAGACCTATCCAAACATAAGTTCAACTTAACCCCGCGCCACCCCATAGACACGCAGCAGCTTTTTTCCATAGACAGCCTCATCAGCATCTGCAATACCCTTAAACAAGACACCCTGACCAACCTATCTATAAAAGAAACCCACCTTGAGGGCGATATTACCATTCATGGCAACAAAATGATGTACCTTAGCATTCCTTATGATGACGGCTGGCACTTAACCGTGGACGGCAAGCCTGAAAAAAAGCACATTCTATCTGCCGGCATGACCGGCGTGTATTTATCCGAAGGAAAGCACCACATAGCCATGAACTATGAATTGCGCTATTTCACTAAAGGCTTATTAATGAGCCTTATAGGGTTGATAGCTTATGGTA
>RGMU01000450.1 GCA_010021705.1 Chitinophagia bacterium
ATGGATATATGGAAAAAACTGGATGCCGGCAGTATGCATATAAAAGACAGTGCCAACATTATTGCTGCTAATAAAAACAGGTTGGTAAAGCATGGCGAACTAAATGCATTGGGTTATGTATTTCTTGCCCGGAAAGAATATGATAAAGCGATTACCTGTTTCAGGATAAATCTTTTATTCTTTAAAGATGATGCAAATCTCTGGGACAGCCTGGCAGACGGGCTGGAAAGAGCCGGACGCCACGAAGAATCTATTACTACCTGGAAAAAAGTACTTGAGCTTGACCCTAAAAGTGAAAATGCGAAAAAGGCATTGGGGCTGTAATTAATAAAAGCCTGTAAGCTTTCAAAAGCTTGCAGGCTTTTTGTTAATAATAATAACTCCACCCGGCGTATTCATATATTTTTTTAGGATAGAATAAACTGTGGTTGGTAACCACTAAAAACACTTTTCTTATATCACTAATATTTTCTGCAGGGTTACCATCCACTAAAATAAAATCTGCTTTGCGGCCTGGCTGTACAGAGCCATACTGACCGTCAAGGGAGAAAACTTTTGTGGGGTTGTACGTAGCAATTTTTAAAACCTCATTGGCAGGAATACCTGCCTGCACAAATGTTTCAAGCTCATGGTGCAGGGCCAGTTGCGCGCCCCCATCGGTGCCGGCAAGTAAGGTAATACCACTATCATACAGGCGCCTGAGCATCTGCATCATGCGTAGAAAACTTTCTTTATATGCAGGTATATAGCTGGTATCATCTACAAAAGAATTTGTGATTATGCTTTGCCGCCATGCTTCTGGGAAGGTTCTACCACCGTATGTTTTTCCTGCAGCAATGAAACAAAATCTTTTACCGCATTTCCATTCATGTCAATGGTATTGGCAAAACGACCAATGGGTTTAAAACGGTTTTTGCGAGTGTCAACAGTATCCGGAAAAAAATTAAACATCACCATATTCATGTGCGTTATTTCATCGTATCCATCAAGCACGGCTTTGCCTGCGGTTAAATGATAAGGTATATGCCCTGCCACCCGCATATTCAGTCGGTGTGCTTCTGTACACATAGCCCTGACCCAACTGGTATCAATACTGCTGTAAATTTTTATCTGATTATATCCTGAATTTTTATATGCATCAATGGCCTTTATGGCTTCGGCCTGCGAGTTTACTAATTTGCCTACCGGACCATGATATTCATCATCCTTATCAATAAAGGCAATCTCATA
>RGMU01000046.1 GCA_010021705.1 Chitinophagia bacterium
CATAACGCAGATATTACAATTAATTAACGCATGGTAATTGATTGTCATAAAGCGAAATATCAAAAATATACGTACATTTACTGCCAAATAGTTATTAGGGTGCCATTGAAATATCACGCGCAGCTTTCATTACTTTCAACTATAAACCTCGCTATCAAATTTATAGATAAAATATGTGTGGAATAGCCTGTTATTTTGGTAACGACGCTATTGCGGGTGAAAAATACCTGCAATATGCCGACAAAGCCATTGCACATAGAGGTCCTGACGGTTCGGGTGCTTCTGCACTGCCGGGTGTAGCTTTATTACATCGTAGGCTGTCTATTGTTGAGCTATCGCCTTTAGGCAATCAGCCAATGGAGTCGTCTTGGCTAAGAACACGGTTCTTGCCCCGCCATGAATTTAGAGGTACATCAGACACCGAAACCATTATAGAACTTTTTAGCCAACGGCAGGAAGAAATGTTCCAATATATGGTAGGAATGTGGGCAATAGTAATTTGGGATAAGGTAGCTAAAAAAATATTGATTAGCCGCGATAGGTTTGGGCAAAAACCTGTTTATACCCGCAGAACACCACAAGGCGAATGGCTGATTTGCAGCGAAATAAAACCATTGTTAAATGGATTAGATAATATAAAATTGAATGCTACTGCCATAGCAGAGTATTTAGCATTAGGGAATTATGAACATTTAGACAATCAGCAAACTTTTTATAAAGACATTCACCACTTTCCGCAAGGGTGCTATGCTTGGGTGGCACAAGGTGATAGAACAATACATTATACGCAGTATTGGCAGTTGCCGTATGTAGCACCTAAAGATAAAATACCGTGCACCAAAGAAGTGATGAGCCACCTCCACAACTTAATAGTAGAGGGGGTATTGTCGCAAACTATGGCTGATGTACCCATAGGATTAACGCTATCGGGAGGGATAGATTCTTCTATTGTAGCCGGTATTTTAGCAGCCTATTATGATAAAGAGATACATATATTCACCGCACAGTCGCACAATAGCTTATACGATGAGTCTAAATATGTAGATGCCGTTGTAAAGCGTTTTAACAGTAAAAATCTGTTTGTTCACCGTAAAAACTTGCAAGAGCTATCTATTAAAAATGACTTGGAACGCTATATAGGCTATCAGGAAGAACCCTTTGGCGACCCGTCTATTTTGGCACATGGCTTTTTAATGAGTATGGCTGCCGAAGCAGGTATAAAAGTGGTGCTTAACGGGCAAGGTGCCGATGAAATGTTTTTTGGCTATAACAATATGAACCATGCCATATTGATACAGCAACTGCGCTCTTTTCAAATTAAAGGTAGCATAAGTAGCCTTGTGCAAATGAAGCTCGGCAAGCGTTACTTTTTAAGAATGCTATTGCTTTCGCTGATGCCGGGATTGGAAAAAGCTATACGCACCGGCTCGCGCCAAAAAAGGAGAAGCCACTTAACATCTGCTTTGCTTCATAATGTGGACGATTCTACTATAAAACTTGCCCGATATGACAATTTTTATAGCGTTTGGGCTGAAAGTGTATATGGAGTACACTTACCCCACCTTGTACATTATGACGACCGTAATGGTATGGCCTATAGCCTTGAAGGGCGTATGCCTTTCCTTGACCACCGCATAGCGGAATACATTGCCGGTGTGCGCCCCGAAGACTTTTTAAAGCAAGGGCTTAGAAAATATATATTGCGCGAAACCTGCAAGCAATACCTACCTGATATTGTCTATAAGCGTACCGATAAGATAGCCTTTTATACACCCCTTATTGATACCCTAATAAGGGAAAAACAATGGGTGATTGACCAATATAAGCACGCTAATTTTATCACAGACTCTCACAAGTCAAAAAACATTGGCTTATTGCAGCAAGATAACATAGATATAAACGATGCGTTGCACATCTTTAGGCAACTATCCGTGTTACTTTGGCAAAAACGCTTTAATGTTTCGCTTTAGACACAGCCTATTCTGCCAACTTAATCGAGATTTCTTTTAGTTGTGCCTCATCAATGGCACTTGGTGCGTCTAACATCATATCGCGCCCTGCATTGTTTTTAGGAAAGGCAATAAAGTCTCTTATTGTCTCTTGCCCGCCCATTAAGGCGCACAGCCTGTCAAAGCCAAAAGCAATGCCCCCGTGTGGCGGTGCACCGTATTCAAACGCACCTAACAAAAAGCCAAATTTCTCCTGCGCTTCTTCGGCACTCAGCCCTAATGCTGCAAACATTTGCTCCTGAATATTCCGTTGAAATATTCTTATAGAACCACCACCTATTTCCGTGCCGTTTAGCACAAGGTCGTAGGCATTTGCCTTAATGCTATCATATTGGCTTCTATCGTTTAATAAATGCAGTTGCTCCGGCTTGGGTGCGGTAAATGGGTGGTGTTTAGCCATATAAGAGTCGCTTTCTGCATCGTATTCAAACAACGGAAAGTCTATCACCCATAGAGGCTTATAATCATTGGGATTGCGGTAGCCCAAGCGTGCACCCATTTCTAACCTAAGCTCGCTCATGGCTTTACGCGTTTTATCTTCCTTGCCTGCTAATATTAACAAAATATCACCCGGGTTGGCTTTACATACAGTGGCTATGGCTTTTAGTTGCTCTTCATTATAGAATTTGTCTATACTGCTTTTCAGCGAACCATCGGCATTATACTTAATAAATATTAGCCCGGTCATGCCTATTTGGGGGCGTTTAATCCACTCGGTTAGCTCGTCCGTTTGCTTGCGGGAATATTCTGCTCCATTGGGCACGGCAATGGCTAAGATTGTTTCCGCGTCTGCAAATAACTTAAAAGCATTAGCGTATATGCCGTTTTCCGTTAATAAATGTTGCTTAGTAAGCGGTGTTTTAAGGCTAACTATTTGCATTCCAAAGCGAATATCCGGCTTGTCATTGCCATAGTATAGCATTGCGTAATCGTATGTAATGCGGGGCATGGCATCCGTAAATTCTATGCCCTTTATTGCCTTAAAAACGTGTTTAAACAACCCTTCAAACACCTGTAAAATATCCTCTTGCTCCACATAAGCCATTTCGCAGTCTATTTGCGTAAACTCCGGCTGTCTGTCGGCACGTAGGTCTTCATCTCTAAAGCATTTAACTATTTGATAATATCTGTCATAGCCGCTTACCATTAGCAGTTGTTTAAACGTTTGCGGGCTTTGTGGCAGGGCATAAAACTGTTTGGGGTTCATGCGGGAGGGTACTACAAAGTCGCGCGCTCCCTCCGGCGTGGATTTTATTAAATAAGGGGTCTCTATTTCCCAAAATCCTAAGCTATCTAAATAGTTGCGTACACTTCTGTTCACCTTATAGCGTAGCTCCAAATTGTTTTTCAGAGTGTTGCGTCTAAGGTCAAGGTAGCGGTATTTCATTCTTAACTCTTCGCCTCCGTCTGTGTTATCTTCAATGGTAAAAGGCGGTGTTTGTGCTGCATTCAGCACTTCATATTCAGATACTTCTATTTCTATGTCGCCGGTAGCTATTTTAGGGTTTTTGTTGCTACGTTCCCTTACTATCCCCTTAACCTTAATCACGTATTCACGCCCCACTTTGGCGGTATCTAACCGGGTAGTAAGGGTTTCATTAAATAACAGCTGCGTAATGCCATAGCGGTCTCTAAGGTCAATAAAAGTAATGCTGCCAAACTTTCTTACCGTTTGCACCCAACCCGATAATATAACCGCTGTGCCGGCATCTGATATGCTTAATTGCCCACAATGGTGGCTTCTGTATATATTGCTTGATATGCTGTTCATAAACGGCTGCAAGTTAATGATAGTTTTTTATAAGGAACGTTTCATATCCACTAAATGCAGGGCTGTATAGGCTGCTTCTTGCCCTTTATGCCCATGCGTACCGCCTAATCTTTCCCATGCCTGCGCTTCACTATCTAAGGTTAACACGCCAAAAACAGTGGCAACGGGCAAGCTAAGATTTAGTTGCGTTATACCGTTTACCACGCCCTGACACACATAGTCAAAATGAGGCGTACCGCCCTTTATTACTGCCCCAAAAGCTATCATAACATCAGGCTCTTGGCTTGTATTTTTCAATGCCTCCCATACGCTTTTGCAGCAATATGGTATTTCAAATGCTCCCGGTGCTATGGCTTCCTTTACAATAGCCACGTTATACTGTTCTAAAACAGCTTTACACCCTGCCATTAACTCCGCTATGATAGCATCATTCCACAGCGTGCTTATGATGGCAACCTTTGCATTACGGATGTTTTTTTGCTCTATATTTTGTAAAGTACGATGTAAAGACATAGCCTGACAACACTATTAATTAGGAATTTCTTTTTTGTTAACCTGCACTATTCCCGTAGGATTAAGAATTTTATACCAAGTGAAATCTTGATTGGCTTCTAATCCTTTGCCGTATAGTAGCTCTTTGCCGGTGTTAATGGTAACCTCTTTATCGGTATAAAAGCGCGATTTTTCTTGCTGCCATTCTAATGCTTCGGTGGTTAGTTTTTCTCCTTTTACACTCATAATGGCAACATTGCCCCACACTTTGGCATTGCCGTCTTTGTCATAATAGCGGCAACTGTCGGCAGTGAGTACATTATCTAATGTTCCACTATCGTTATAAAACTCAATTTTTATGTCCTTATGCAAGTCGGTACAAGGGGCAGTAATTTTGCTATATTTTATATATTCTTTGGCATACAAGCGGGCACTTATTTTCCCCTTTTTGCTAAAGATAACCATAATATTAGTAGCCTTGTCATATTTGGCATTATCTCCGGTAAGTAGCTTTATTTGCGCAGGGTCGTTGTGGCAACTCAATATGCAAAGTATGCTTAGCAAGCAAAATAAATAGATAAATGGCTTCATAAGGCTAACCTTATTCATATTTTTGGGCAACAAACCACCTTTCATTAAAGGAAAATCCTAACCCTAAGCGAAAATAGCTGTGCTGTGCCAACCCATTGGTTTTAACGCCTAAGCTACCAAAGTCTAATGAGGCATGAATACGGCTGTGAGAACGGGTAGAGCGTTTGTAAGGGAAGCTACCCCCTACCGTAACACCATAGTAAGGCAAAGAAGTGCTACCTATTTGTATATAGTCTTTACCATAATATGCGCCTATGCGGTAGGTTACGCGTGAAAAATAGCCTTTCAGGTCTGCAATATTAGGTGTATAAGCAGCACCAACACTAAAACGATAAGCATTGTTAGCAATGTTCTGGGTAAAATTACTGTCCGGTTGGCTGGAAAAGCCACTCCAATTACCATAAGAATAATCAAGCCCTACTACATATTTTTCGCCTTTTGTTAGCACAGCACCTATACTCATAGTCATTGGCATTTTTAATTTGCCTAAGCGTTCATCGGCTCTGTATGTGGTGTCATTGGCTATGGTATCACCAAAATTATAAATCGATACTTCATAATAATTTAGGGTTTGTTTAAGATTTTGCCCTAAAGCAAAAGTGGCTCCTAAAGTGATGAAAGACACAGAATCTTTTAGGGGAATGTGGTATTGCATACCGGCTTTCCAATATAAACCGCCTATGCGGGTATAGCGGGCAAACTGTGCTTGATAGGCTTTGTTGGTTGCGGCTGTATCTATGGGCAATACGGAAGTAAAGTTGCGATAGTTGCCAAACAGATAGCCGAAGTTTATTCCGATGCTCCAGTTCCGATTTCTGTATGACAGCCCTGTATGGGCATAAGACAAGCCCCCGTCTCCGGCATAAGACCTTATCACATTGCCTATGGGCGAAGCAGGACTCCGTAAAGTATCGGCAAGGGCATAATAAGTGCGGGAAAATGACCTAAAGAAGAGGTTGCAGATTGGTATTTAGCACCCGCAGCGGTTGTTATAGTGCGCGTGCTACCTGCCATTCCTCCTTCAAAAGTGGTGATGGATAGCTGGCTGTAGGTAGCCGGGTTATCAGGGTTTAACAAATAGTTGTCGTTCCATGCCGAAGTTATGCTCCCCATGGCTTTTAATGGCGTATTATTGCCATTCCATAGTTCACCAACGCCATATTTGGAATAGGGATTATTTTCTTTAAGAGAAGTAGGGTTGCTAACTGAAGACGTTTGTGCCATAGCACAGTTAAAAAACAGTAAGCATAAAATAAGAACTACTACCGGCTTAATGGGCAGATGGTACATTGTGGTCTAAAATAATGTTTAATCCCTTCAAAAGCAGGTCAGGGTCGGCAAATATCTTACTTTTCAGCTTGCCTGCCAAAAAAGGAGCGTCTCCACCGGTTAATATCGCGTTAAAATCAGGGTATTTGCTCTCATAAGACTGTATAATGCCGTCAACTTCGGCTAAAAGCCCGTTCCATGCACCACTTTGAAGGCAAGATACTGTATCATAGCCTATCAAGGGTGAGTCTATTTCTAATTCGGCAAGTGGTAGTTTACTTGTTAGCTGATTCATGGCTTGCAGGCGCATTTTTAGACCCGGAGAAATAGCACCGCCTCTGAATGTTTGTGTATTGGTTACAAAATTATACGTTATGCATGTGCCGGCACATATCACAAGGCTATTTTTGCCGGGGTGCAATATACCCGCTGCACTCACTAAGGCTAAGCGGTCTGCTCCCAAAGTTTCCGGGCTGGAATAAGCATTGCGAATGGGTGTTTTTGTTGTTCCGGTTACTGTAAAGTAATGGGGCACATATTGCTTTAACAAATCTTCTACTTGGTATGGGTGCTCTATCACAGAGCATAGCACCGCAACATTAGGACGATAATCATCTAATAGCTTTTTGATAAAAAAAGAATAATTATGCTCTGAATAAACCACAGTTTTTATGTGTGTTTTATTATCAAAGATACCTGCCTTTAAGTTTGTGTTTCCCCAGTCTATGCAAAGTTTAACCGACATAATCAAGCGCAAAATTGTAATTGGGAGCAATATACTACTAATTCTGCTTATTTTTCTACTTTTTGGCAACACTTGCCTACATTTGCTTCATGGAAAAGCATAAACCTACAATACTGCTTACTAACGATGACGGCATTACCGCGCCCGGACTGCATGCTCTAATCAATGCAGTAAAAAATATGGGTAATATAGTAGTGGTAGCACCCGACAGCCCCCAATCGGGAATGGGGCATGCCATTACCATGAGTAGCCCGCTAAGGCTTAATAAAGTAAACATTGGTGAAGATATAGAAGCATGGCAGTGTAGCGGTACTCCGGCAGACTGTGTAAAAATAGCCAAAGACGTAGTACTTAAAGCTACGCCGGATATTTGCCTAAGCGGCATAAATCATGGGGCAAACCACTCGGTGAATATTATTTATTCCGGCACCATGAGTGCCGCTATGGAGGCAGCAATGGAGGGTATCCCTTCTATTGGCTTTTCGCTTACCGATTATCGCTTTGATGCCAATTTTGACCTTGCAGCAAAAGTGGTTAAATCAATAGTAGAAAAATTTTTAACGTTAAACCATACCGGTACTACACTCTTAAATGTAAACATACCCAATGTGCCCGAGCAGGCATTTAAGGGTATGAAAATATGCCGCCAAGCAAAAGCCAAATGGCAAGAAAACTATGACAAGCGCATTGACCCACAGGGAAAAGAGTATTATTGGATGAGGGGTACATTTATTTTACAAGATGACGGCAACGACACAGACTCACAAGCACTGAAAGACGGATATGCCAGCATTGTGCCCGTTACCATAGATTTTACCAACTATGCTTTGCAAACAAAGTTAGCCGAAGAATGGGGCAATGTAATCACTTTTCACGTTACCAACACATAGCTATTAACCTTTTCTATAACCGTATTGTTTTTTTACAATGCCTCAGCATTACCTTTGGGGCGTGAAATTACTATTAAATTACTTAAAAAATTACAAGTGGCTCATTGCCGGTGCCATTGTATTAGCAGCTATAAACCAGTGCTTCTCCTTATTAGACCCCATGATTGCGGGTAAAATGATGGACCAATTTGTAAAACATCCCCTCACACTTGACGCAGAAGGGCACTTACACCGCGACCTCAATACCTATTTAATGGGTGCGCTAAACCTGATAGGGGCACTTATTGGTGTGGCAATGGCGTCTCGTATTGCCAAAAACTTTCAGGACTACATAGTAAATGTAGTTATCCAAAAATTTGGTGCTACACTATATACCGATGGCTTGCAACACGCACTTCGCTTGCCCTATCAAGATTTTGAAGACCAAAGTAGCGGGCAAACCCTCAATGTGCTGCAAAAAGTGCGTACCGATTGCGAAAAATTTATCAACGCCTTTTTCAATGTGCTTTTTCCTACCATTATCACATTGGTATTTGTGTTGGTTTATACCATTAGGTTAAGCCCATTTTTGCCTTTAGTTTATTTTGGAGGGGCAATATTTTTAGGCGGGCTTACCAATATGCTCAGCAAAAAAATAAAGACTGTTCAAAAAACTATTGTCAAAGAAACCAATGCCCTTGCCGGCTCCACCACAGAATCACTACGCAATATTGAGTTGGTTAAAAGTTTAGGTTTAACCCAACAAGAAACAAGCCGCTTAAATGCCACTACCATAAAAATACTACAATTAGAACTAAAAAAGGTAAGAAGCATTCGTTCCATTTCTTTTATACAAGGTACTTTTGTTAACCTACTTAGGCAAGGCATTGTAATGTGTATGCTTTATTTTGTATATCAGCAAACCATAACTGCCGGCGAATATTTAACACTTATTTTTTACTCCTTCTTTATCTTTGGTCCTTTGCAAGAAATTGGCAATGTAATATTATCATATCGTGAGGCTGAAGCATCGCTTAATAACATTCAAGAGCTATTTAAGAAGCAACCAGAATACACACCTGCTAACCCGGTAATAATTGATAATGTTGACCGTTTGGCTTTTGATAAAGTTACTTTCAAACACAACACTGCCCAAAAGCCCGCACTTACTGATATTTCCTTTGAAGTTAACTTAGGTGAAACTGTAGCCTTTGTAGGACCATCGGGTAGCGGTAAAACCACATTGGTAAAGCTATTAGTAGGGCTTTATCACCCGCATGACGGGCATATATACTATAATGAAGTAGATGAAACCCGCATTAGCTATGAAAGCCTGCGCAGCAAAATGGGCTTAGTTACGCAAGACCCACAGCTGTTCTCAGGCACTATCAGAGAGAATATGCTGTTTGTAATGCCAACAGCTACAGAACAACAAATGAATACTGCCCTTAACCAAGCAGCCTGTCAAAACCTGATGGCGCGTGCCGATAAGGGCTTAGACACCGTGATAGGCGAAGGAGGGCTAAAGCTATCCGGAGGCGAAAGACAGCGCATATCCATAGCCCGCTCTTTACTACGCAACCCTCGCTTAATGATATTTGACGAAGCCACTTCTGCCTTAGACTCGCTTACAGAAGAAGAAATTTCACAAACCATAAAGCAAATTACGGCTAAAAGAAACCACATTACGCTAATGATAGCGCATCGCCTATCAACCATTATGCACGCAGACAGAATATATGTATTGGAAAAAGGTCATATCATAGAAACCGGCAACCATGAGCAACTGATAGCCGAGAAAGGGCTTTATTATG
Source organism: Chitinophagia bacterium (assembly GCA_010021705.1). Taxonomy (GTDB): domain Bacteria; phylum Bacteroidota; class Bacteroidia; order Chitinophagales; family Chitinophagaceae; genus RGMU01. The sequence continues at coordinate 9,561 of RGMU01000046.1, forward strand.
CCATGTGGAGGCAACAAATTGGCGAGCGTAAAGAACCCAAAGCTCCCGCAAAAGCGGTGATGGGGTAGCGAGCGGTGCTATTTGCTTATATATATCCTG
>RGMU01000451.1 GCA_010021705.1 Chitinophagia bacterium
CCATTCAAACGCTCAACGCCCTCAATTTCGATGGTGTGTGTGCCTGCTCCTTTAATTTTTGCACCCATTTGAATAAGCATATTAGCAAGATCGACTACTTCCGGTTCTTTAGCTGCATTTTTAATAACCGTCACTCCTGAGGCTAATGTTGCGGCCATTAATATATTTTCAGTGCCTGTGACAGTAACCGTATCAAAAACCAATGTTTTACCAACTAGTCGTCCGTTTGGACAAGAAGCCCTAATAAAACCATCCTTTACGCTTATCTCTGCCCCCATAGTTCTAAGGGCCTTAATATGTAAATTTACTGGACGTGTACCAATAGCACATCCGCCAGGTAAAGATACGTCTGCCTTACCAAACCTACCAAGCATTGGACCTAAAACTAAGATAGATGCACGCATTGTTTTTACTAATTCATATGGTGCCACCAAATTATTTATATCAGAAGCATCAACATGCACTTGCATCTTTTCTTCAACAACAAGTTTAGCTCCTAACTGCCCGAGCAACTCCATCATTGTTGTCACATCTCTTAAATGTGGAACATTGGTTAAAGTAACGTTATCTGTTGCTAAAATAGTAGCAGCCATAATTGGTAAAGCTGAGTTTTTAGCGCCCGAAATATTTACTTCGCCAAACAACGGTTTACCACCATTGATGATTAATTTATCCACGTTGTTCCTCCCATTCTGATCCTGTATAGGTATGCATATGAATTGCGTGCAACTCACCAGCAACGATATGCTTATTCAAAACACTGTATACCCACTTCTGTCTCGCAAGCTTAGATTTACCAACAAACTCATCTGATACAATCGTTACTTGATAATGATAACCATCACCTTCTGCTTTGACATATTTAACTTCGTCGTGTTGTTTGAAAAGCTTTTCAAGTTGCCCGTTAGTTATTACCATTTATGCAAAACCTTATTTAAAATTTTATCTACCTCGTAAAAATCGGCTAAATCCGAAATTTTTTGAGGTGTGTTTATTAATTGTAAATCTTTAGAATAGCGCTGGCATTGTTTCTGCACATCTATCAAAAGCACTATACCAGAAGTATCACAATTTTCTACTTCACTTAAATCTACAACAACCTTTTTAATTTGATTATTTTTTATGCGAGATAATAAGCTATCACGCAGCGTTTGAACAGTACTTACAGTTAAATTATTAGTTAATTTCACACTAATACAATTATCAAGCATAATTATGCAACCTTTTTA
>RGMU01000452.1 GCA_010021705.1 Chitinophagia bacterium
ATTTTTGTGGCTGCCTCAGATTCTGATGCCCTTATCTCTGGCGTACCTCTTGTGCCCAATTCTCCTCTGGTTAGGTCTATAATGGCTATTTTCTTCCCCATTTGAATGTGAAGGGCTATTGTTCCAGCGCAAGCAAGTTCAATATCGTCCGGATGGGCAGCAAAGGCAAGTATATCAACTTTCATAAAGTAATGTGGTTATGGCGGAATTTGTCGTTCGCTTACGCAAATTTGCAGGAATGTATGCAATAGTGGACATAGAAACCACAGGTAGCCGCCCAGGCACTGATAGAATTATTGAGATTGCCATTGTGAAACACAATGGTAATGAGATAGTTGATAGTTTTTCAACACTAATAAATCCTGAAGTGGGTGTGCCCTATTTTATTTCGCAGCTCACCGGAATTACTACAGAAATGCTCTACGATGCCCCCAAATTTTATGAGGTGGCAAAAAAAATTGTTGAATTCACTGCCGATTGTATTTTCGTTGCGCATAATGTTCGGTTCGATTATTCTTTTGTAAAACGAGAATTTCAAGACTTAGGCTTTAACTACCACCGCAAAAGATTATGCACCGTTCGGCTTAGCCGCAAGCTTATTCCCGGATTGAAATCGTATAGTCTTGGTAGGTTAGCAGATTCCTTAGGCTTTTCTATTGCCAAGGAGGAAAGGCACAGGGCCTATGGCGATGCTTACGCCACAGCCCAAATCTTTGGGCTAATTCTGGAACGAAGTAAAGATTTACTCGGCGTGCAGTTAGATTGGGCCATTGAAGATGAATTAAAAGCGGCTTTGATTCCGCCAAATATCCCTGCAGAACAAGTGGAAGCCCTGCCCCAAAATCCGGGAGTCTATTACTTCATTGGTCTAAATGGTAGCCCAATCTATATAGGCAAGGCCAAGAATATTAAAAAACGTGTGCTAGAACACTTCCGTCCGGACCATAATGCAAGTAAGGATATTAATTTCAAAAGCCAAATTCAAGCTATTGCATTTGAAGAAACGGGCAATGAATTAACCGCATTACTTCTTGAAAGTGAAGAAGTTAAGTTGCATAAGCCTCAGTACAATGTTGCTTTGAAAGCAAAGGAGTACACTTTTGGTTTATTTTACGATTTTAACAAAGAAGGGTATATTAGATTTTTTATAAAACGGGCCGCAGATACAAACTTATTAGTAACCCCACTTAGTGCCAAAGTAAACAAAAAGGCATTTTTGGAAAACCTGG
>RGMU01000453.1 GCA_010021705.1 Chitinophagia bacterium
GGTAACCCCTGTGCTGAGTGCGAATTTTTTACCGACAACCGTGCGTTGCGTGTCGGGTGTTATCACGATCTCATGGAGGTGAGGGTATTGCTTTTTAAGAGCTGCCAATACCTCATGAGTGGCATCATCAGAACAATCGTTCACCACTATTACCTCATATAATAGGACATTGTTATTACTGTAGTTTTGCGTAAGGATGCGGGGCAGATGTTTACGCAGATTATCTGCTTCATTCTTAGCGCAGATAACTATACTCACACCCTGCATTTTGATCTCATCAATACAGGCATTGGTGGCAGGTAACCTGAAGAAACGAAGGAATATGAAGACCGCATACACTACCTGTATTACAGCCCATCCTACGAACGCCCACAAAACTACTGTACTCAGCACAAGGCAAAGTTAATCTATAGTAGATAGCAGATGTTAGTTAAGAACTTTGAAGAAACAAAGTCTGACAGGTTGCAAAGCCATTTGTGTTGCTTAGAAAAAATCGTTTCCACAAAAACACAAAACAAATAAACGCATAACTATAACCTGTTAAGGCTTTCAGAGTACAAATTATTATTACGAAAATGTTCATATCTTTTGCCGCGTTTCCTTGTTTTCGGGTATCCACTCATAGTACCTTTGTCCCGCTCCAGACGCTTTTGCAAGTAGCCGAGATGCAATTTCAAAAATGCGTACTTTCCGAATTTATTTGATCGGTGTTTTTTTTGCATCAGGAACGAGCATTGAACAGTGGATAAAATCCGGAAGCACCCGCTATAAAGAACTAATGATAACGGCTCTTTCTTCTCTCATGTGCTTCTTCAAACTATTTACGCTATTTTGCCTGTTAACTTGCGAGATCTAATAAAAAATAAAGCTAGCTTTGCACCGCACCGCTAGACAAGCATATGCTTTTTAACTCGCTAGAATATCTTGCATTTCTTCCTATTGTTTTTTGCTTGTATTGGTTTGTTTTTAATAAAACTGTCCGCTGGCAAAATTTGCTGATACTTATTGCCAGCTACTTTTTTTATGGCTGGTGGAGTCTGCAATTCCTCGGTCTCCTCGCCCTAAGTACATTACTCGATTATTTATATGGATTCGGCGTTTCATCGGTCAATAAAAAAAGGGCAAAGTTTTTTTTAGTACTTAGTGTTATTAACAATTTAGGAATACTGGCTGTTTTTAAATACTATGACTTTTTTGCAGCGCAGATACAGTCGGCGGCAGCTATTGCG
>RGMU01000454.1 GCA_010021705.1 Chitinophagia bacterium
AAAATAGCACTACGGTGTATATGTTTCATATTATTAAAAATTATATAGCAAAAGAAGGCATAAAATAATGGTTCAAAGTTAGGGTATTTTTTGGGAAATGGGGGAGTTTTTTTAATTGCGGGTTTTGTCTGAACTGTGATTTTTGAGATTTTGTTGAATGGTGTGAAAAATTATTGTAAAAATTTAATGTAGGGGCTGAAAATTTTCAGCCCCTACGCCCTTCACAAAAATCATCAGCTTTCACATAAATCACAGTTCAGACAAAACAGCATGACTTTAGATTGCTTTCCCACTTCGTGGCTGCGCAAAGACGCTCCGGGGGTAGCTATGACAAGCGCAGGGGAAATAGCCAAAGCAAATTTAGGGGCTGAAAATTTCCAGCCCCTAAACCCATTATATTATCGTAATCTTACTTCTTTTTTGCGCCTTTGGCACCTTTGGCTGCTGCCGCTGCTTCGGTTTCTGCTTGGCGTAGAGCACGCGTGGTTACTACAGTTGCAATAGGAATACGAGGCGAGTTAAGCACTTCCATATTTTCTACTACAACATCTTGCACCCTTACGTTGGCTAATAGTTGCAGATTTTCAATATTCAGGTCAATGCTTTCTTTTAGGTGCTTAGGATAAGTGCGCACATTAAGTGCTTTTAGCTTAATTTCTAAGCGTCCACCTTCTTTTACGCCTATTGGCTGACCTATAAACTTAATGGGTAATGTAGCCACTACGCGCTTATCTTCCACCAACTCTAAAAAGTCCACGTGGCTTAGCGTGTCTGTTATCACGTCAAATTGCAGGTCTTTCATAATAGTACGGTAGGTTTTACCATTTACCGTGATTTCTGCAATTTGGAAGTCCGGTGTATAAACAAGGCTTCTAAATGCCAAAAGAGGGGCACTAAAGTGTATAACCTCTTTACCTCCGTATATAACGGCAGGAACTAATCCTTGTGTGCGAATTTGGCGAGTAGCTGTTTTGCCAAAATCAGGTCGCAAGGTACCTTCAATAGATACAACTTTCATTGCTTATTATTTTATTTCATTAATACTTGCTATACTGCCAAACAAATACAACGAAATTATTTTAATAAATGAATAATGGTAACGGCAGTTTTTCTTGAATAAACAGTTTTATATAAAGTTATTAATTTACAATTTTCTATGATGCGAACTATACCTGAATAGCGAGCTAATAGATTTGTTTTCAAACGTATTTCT
>RGMU01000455.1 GCA_010021705.1 Chitinophagia bacterium
GACTAGAGGCTAACTGCTCAAGAATAATATCATTTACCTCGAGCCCACACCTTCTGATACATTTCTCAATATTTTGAGCCGCACTTACAGACCCAGATACAATATGTACTCTAGCTTCAAGTCTAACACCAGCCATACCTACCGGTTCACGAATGCCGCTTTGTCCATCTATAATGTACTCTTGCGGGAGCACATGTAATATTTTTTGATCAGCCGGTATTGCTACCGCACGCGCTGCCTCCAAAACTCTTTCTACATCGGCTTGAGTAACTTCATTATCACGAATAGCAACTATCCCATGCGAATTCATGCTATGTATATGACTACCTGCTATACCAGCATATACAGAAGCAACCTCGCAACCAGCCATTAGCTCAGCCTCTTGCACAGCACGTTGGATAGCCTGCACTGTTATTTCTATATCAACCACAACCCCTTTTTTTAAACCTAAGGATGGGTGTCTACCTATACCAATTACCTCAACCTCACCACTGGGCGCGACTTCACCAACTAATGCTATAATTTTGGAAGTGCCAATATCTAAGCCTGTTATTATATTTCTTTCAGATTTTTTAGCCATTATCTTCTCGTTGTTTATTGGATACATTCCATTGAACAGCCATTCCATGTGGATAACGTAGATCCACACTCGTCATTTTTTCAGGCCTATCTACAAGTTCAGTAGAATATGCCTTGCAAAAGCCTAACACTCTCTTTTCAAAATTTTTTTTGCCTAACCTTAATACTACCCCATCTGCTAAATACAAGTCCCAAGATTGATTATCACGTAAATTTAAAGACTCTGCACGCAAACCATATGCTGATAATAGCTTACTTAATTTTTCATAATTTTGTAAGACCTCTTGATATTGTTTATCAGGGCCACTTAGTTTAGGTAAAGAGTGAACTCTATCTTGTTTTTGTATGTCCTGTATCGCAGCCGCTATTATACTACCATCGCTAGTGATAAAACTATTTTTCCAAATAGCGATAGGCTGCTTTTCTTCAATCATTATTTTTAGAGTATCAGGCCAAATGCGCGTAATTTCTATATTTTTAGCCCATGGCAACTTACTAAGCTCTGATTGCAAACTGCTAAATGGTAGCAATATAGAATTATTATTATACTTATCTAGAATCTTCTCAATATCAGCCCGTGAGATATGCTCAAAACTTGCAGATATTTTAACGGTATTAATAG
>RGMU01000456.1 GCA_010021705.1 Chitinophagia bacterium
ATTCCTATTACTATTCAGGTGGTACCAGTATGGCAGCGCCTAATGTTACAGGAACACTTGCTTTAGTGCAAGAGTTTTACAAGAAAGTCAATGGTAACTTCCTTAAAAGCAGCACGCTAAAAGGATTAGCCATTCATACGGCAAAAGAGTGCGGTCCGGCAGAAGGGCCAGATTATATGTACGGTTGGGGTTTACTAGATGCGGGCGCAATGGCCGATGTTATTATCGGCAATAAATTTAACCACGGTTTGGCAGAAAAAACGCTGACCAATGGTTCCGTATTCGATACCATTATTAATGTAACTAGCGCAGCCAATAGCCCATTAAAAGCTACCATTTGCTGGACCGATCCTGCAGGTTTAGTAACTACACCCATTATTAACGACCGTACTCCTAAATTAGTTAACGATTTAGATTTAAGGCTAATAAGTCCTAGTGGTATTGTTTATTTTCCTTATACATTAAATCCAAATTTGCCATCGGCCGATCCCTTAAAAGCCGATAATATAGTAGATGACGTAGAAAAGGTTTTTTTGCCAGTCGTTACTGAATCTGGCAATTGGCATTTGAGGGTAAGCCACAAAGGAACCTTAGTAAATGGCCAACAAAATTTTGGCATGAGTATTTCTGGATCAAACCTAGGCTTAGGCAATGAAATAGTAATTACAAACCCAACTGGCAATGTTAATATAGATTTGGGTATTACACGTCCTATTCATTTCCAGAAGACCTTTAACGCTCCTGTAATTTTAGAATTGTGGAGAAATGGGGTGTTTTATTCTACCCTAGAAACGAGTATTCAAGGTCCTCTATACCAATGGACACCCAGCGAAAGCCTAGATACTACAGGTATTTACAAGTTGAAAGTAAAGCTATTCGGTACCGATACTGTATATGCCTTTTCTGGAAATATTAAGTTTAAAGGCAGCCGTTTAAGCCTGTTTAGCTTCTCGCCGCAAGAAGCCAGAACTGGAAATACTTTAGAAATTAACGGAATAGGTTTCAGAAGGGTAACGGAGGTAAAACTAGGAGGATTGCCACTTGCATTCTCTGTACTTTCAGATACCTTGATAAGGCTGCAATTGCCCTATACTGCCAGAACAGGGTATTTAAAAGTTACTAACGATTTAGGTATTTCAGATTCAAGTAGGAATTTATTAAACATAATCCCTCTTGGTTTTATTTGCGATCCGTTTGCCT
>RGMU01000457.1 GCA_010021705.1 Chitinophagia bacterium
GCTTGAGAGGCTTCTTCACGCCGCCATTTAGCGGAGCCGTTTGGGTTGAGCCAGAATGGAAGTGGCATGATAAAAAATATATCTTCTTAAATAAATTAGAATGCTAAATATATTTTCCTTTTGCTTAAGCTTTTTCTTACAAGAAAAAACGTTAGGGGCAAACCCGACCCATATATCTAGGGTAGAGGCAGCAATCCTTAACACTATACTCGCTTGGGTCGCCTCCTAAAATGTAGAGCAAGATACGTTCTAGGCCTATACCATAACCACCAGTCTGGCCAGCACCATATTTACGCAAGTCCAAATACCATTTATAGTTTTCTAATGGAATACCTTCACGTTTAACCTTTTCAATAAGGTCATTATAATCAGAATTACGCATAGACCCTCCAACTACTTCTCCTACCGTTGGGAATAGTAAATCGCAACTATTCGTCTCCAGACCTCTTTCAGTATTCCTTGGTTCCATATAAAATGCCTTCATTGACGCTGGAAACTGAGTAATAAACACCGGATTGCCTAAATGTTCGCATAGATTACGTTCCACTTTATCAGTTAGGTCATCACCATATTGATATGGTCTGGTTGACCCATCATCCTCTGTAAATAATAATCCCAATTGATTACACCTTTCAATTGCTTGATAATAAGGTAAAACTAGGAAATCCGAATAGGACAACGCTCTATAGCCTGGATTAAGCCTTCTTACAAAACCTAATATTTCTCCATTGTTCTCAATTGCTAAAAATACTGCATGGAATAGCTGGCGCAGGTGCTCTATAAGTTTGTCCAAATTCATATTGTGTGCCTCCATTTCAATATGGGTATATTCGGCTAAGTGGCGCTTAGTCCGGGACTTTTCAGCGCGAAAACTAGGATGAATACAGAATACCTTGCCAAAAGCCGGTACAATGCTCTCTAAATAGAGCTGGCTTGATTGTGTTAAATAGGCATCTTCACCAAAATAATTAATTTTAAATAGGGTAGAACCACCCTCACAAGCATTATTCACGATACTAGGCGGTGTCATTTCATAATATCCATGCGCGTCATAGAAAGCACGAATAGTTTTTAATACAAACGCACGAATTTTAAAGATAGCACTCGTATTTTCACCACGAAGAAAAAGGTGACGATTATCAAATACTACCTGATTTCCAGCATCGGCCTGGACACCCTGTTCATAATCGGTGTTGCTTG
>RGMU01000458.1 GCA_010021705.1 Chitinophagia bacterium
AATTTTTACTGCCTTCGCTTAGACGCAGAGCGTAAAGACGAGTTTATGTTTAATGGTAAAAGCTACCACTTTGAGCCTCAATACCGTGCCAACACTTTTGCGGTGGAGCTAATGGGGGGCAAAATGTCTTATCCTACTACGGTTCTTATGTTAGAAAACTTCCAAAATCCGCAACCTATACCGGGCTATCACGGTGTTAGCGAAATGGAGATGTTTTTAACGTACTTTGGTGATAATATATATAAACATAAGTCATGGGATGAGTTTTCTAAGACTTATACGCCCACTTGGGAAAAACTTAGCCCACCTGTGAGCAATACTCCACCACCAGTAGGGCACTAAACTACCCGCTGAATATACCGCTTAATAAAGCCTACTTGCCCTAAGCCAAACACTATATCCATAGTGTAAGGTAGGCTTGCTACGGTGCGTTGGTAACGGTAGGTTTTCATTAGGTCGTTGATAATGTATTGCTGTATTTTAGCGTCATATTGTTGCATAAAAGCAGCGTTAAATGTGTTTTTAGCAAAGCATTGTATCAGTTGTTCGCCTGCAAGTTTACCGCTTAGCATGGCATTGCCCATGCCGGTTCCGGAAACAGGGTTAGATAAAGAACCGGCTTCGCCTGCCAGCAAGTAGTTGTTGCCCGAGAGACTGCCCATTTTAGAGCCTAACGGCACACCAAAGCCCTCTAATGGGCTAACTTGCCGGGCATCCATAAACAAATGTTTCAAGCGTGGGGTTGCTTCTATAAAATTATAGAAGGTATCTTTTAAGTTTACTTTATTTTTTGCAGCTTCGCTTGCCAACATGCCAAAGCCTACATTGGCAATGTTGCCGTCTATGGGAAATATCCACAGATAGTTAAAATTAAATTGACTATTAAAAAATACCTGATGTTCATTACCCTGCGTGTTTTTCACTCCGGTATAATAGGCTCTTACGGCACTAAAAAAATGCTCCCTTTCCAATTTTTTTGCTGCCAATTTGCGTGCCACCACAGAATTAGCACCATCTGCCCCTATAACCGCTTGCGCCTCTAAAGCATCATTTGGATTGTTGCCGTTTATCAATAGGGTGCCGGTGGGTGTATAGTCTATGGCATCTACCGGTAATCCGGTAATCACTTCTGTGGGGGAATGTTGGCGCACAAGGGACAGCAAAAAGCTATCAAAAGACAACCGCCTAACGGTGTAAGAC
>RGMU01000459.1 GCA_010021705.1 Chitinophagia bacterium
CATTTTATTGTTCCGTTGCTTTTATTGAAAGATAATCAAAAGTGCCCGTACAAGCTGCAGAGCCGGTAACCTTAGCAATTCTAATACTTGGAGAAAGAAATGTACTTGGTAATCTAAGTGTTCTAAAGGATATAAGTGAACCATTTAAATATAACTGGCAGATTGTATTTAAATAATTATAATCTATCTTTAGCGTATAAACCGTTCCAGCAGCTAAAATAGCAGTTGCGATATCGGTGCTTAATAATCCCCCTGCCATTGTTGTTAATGCAATTTTTGCGCCACCTAATCCCGTATCATAATAAATTCTGGCTTGTACGCCATTTGCAGAACCACCTATAAATGCGTTATTTGAACTATCGGTCATTCTTACTTCAAAATCAAATTGGTCGGTGTTTGTTGGAAGTTGGTCTAAAACAAATTTAACCTCCATTTCACAAATTTGATTAGCCCCATTAAAAGTATGTGCAAAGACCCCATTTCCTATTGATTTTCTTAATAACCAAAGCGCAACTGGTGATGAACTTGCTATACTAAAATCAAGTAATGAAGCACTTTTAAAGCCCGTTTTGGCGGTCGTTCTTTGTGTATAAGTAGCCCCATTTTGGAGAGTTATAGCATATATAGTGCTAGGGTTGGCGGTAGCTGTACCTTCAAAATGCTCTACTGTTTGTTGTGCTGTTTTAAGAAAATCTAAACTACCACCACTCGCCCCATCAGCACCCTTTATACTTACTCCTGGTGGCCAGACGCCACCAGTCTTATTATAATAGACTGTGCTTGTTTCTGTATTAATGTAAGTATCTCCATTGTTCCCAACGCTATTACTTGGTGGACTTGTACCATAGACGATTGTACATCCGTTTGTACCATTAATCCCATTAATACCATTCGTGCCATTGCTTCCTACTACTACTCCTAAATTGGTATAAGAACCATCGGTAAAATAAATGCGCAAAACGCCACCGCTAACGATAGCGGCAGAAGTTACCGAATTCGGCAGTGAAGAAAATTGAATACCGCTGCTATCCCCTTTTACCTGCAAGTATTTATTTGCCCCGCCAACATAACTATTTGGCGCATCGCTAAGCTGGGTAAAGGCGGATATACTATTTCCTATTCTTGTCCACTTGGTAATATCGAAAACGCCTATTGTTACGGCGGTACACTCATAAAGCCCACCGCTATAAATGCAGGTGT
>RGMU01000460.1 GCA_010021705.1 Chitinophagia bacterium
AATAACATACCTGGCTCTGGTTTTCGACAACTACACGCTTCAACAGGTGCATGCGGGCAGTATTCTATTGCATCTATCTTCCCTCCAACAGCATTTATCCCTTCCAGCATTTTTGCATGGATTGCTTTAAGAGTTTGATGCGAGTAGTAGCCGCGAGCAATGCCTGATTGATTCGTAGCTATTCCAACTTTATAGCCAGCTTTAGTCAAATTCGCTATGGCTTCTGCGCTTTTAGGTAAAAATATAAATTCATCCAGGGATTTTATATAGTGCAATGAATCTTGGTTGATTATCCCATCTCTATCTAAAATAACTACTCGAGCTTTATTTTCTATCATGTCTCAATTTAGATTAACAAGTATTTTTTATGTTTTACCATAAAACAATAAAATTACATAATAATACTTTGCTCATAGCGTAAAAGCAGTCTAAACTTGCTAATACTGGTAATAAATTGGTAATAATAATGAACAAATATAAAAAACCATTTAAAGTTTTAATGCTATTTTTAATATCTACAACTTCCTTTGCAGGACAACAAAGCTGGAAAGAATTTGTTGCCCAGGTTCGAAGCGAAGCTTTATCCGAGGGCGTATCTGCAAGAACTTTTGACAATGCATTTGCTGATATTCATGAGCCAAGTCGTACGGTTAAAGGGTTGCAGCGCTCGCAACCTGAGCATAGACTAACATACGACAGATACTTAAAATCACGCGTAGATAATTATCGTATTATCATAGGTCGCAAACAATATAAAAATCACCAAGCTATAGCCAATGAGATAGGCGCTCGCTACGAAGTTGACCCATGTTTTATTATGTCATTTTGGGGAATGGAAACAAGTTATGGTAGTTACATGGGGAATTTCCCAGTAATTCGTTCACTTGCAACCCTTGCTTATGATTCAAATAGAAAAGATTTCTTCCATAAAGAGCTGCTTTTGGCGTTACACATAGTAGATGAAGGGCATGTAAGCTTGAAAGATTTTAAAGGCGAGTGGGCAGGGGCTTCAGGACAACCACAATTTTTACCATCAAGCTGGGTTAAATACGCAGTTGACTATGATAAAGACGGGCACAAAGACATCTGGAAATCAAAACCTGATGTGTTTGCATCAATTGCAAATTATATGAAAATTAACGGCTGGCACGAGGGTGAACCATGGGCTGTTTATGTAAAATTACCACGTAATTTTGATAT
>RGMU01000047.1 GCA_010021705.1 Chitinophagia bacterium
AAGAAAGCGGGTGCAGTTGTATGCGTAATTCTTTTTCTATTTCATCTATTAAGTCAAACGGAAATTTACCGTCCCTGTCCAACTTATTTACGAATACTATCACCGGCGTATCCCGCATACGGCACACCTCCATTAGCTTGCGGGTTTGCTCTTCTACGCCGTTTACGCTGTCCACCACCAATATTACACTGTCCACAGCCGTAAGGGTGCGATAGGTATCTTCGGCAAAGTCTTTGTGACCGGGTGTATCTAAAAGGTTAATTAACACGCCATTGTATTCAAAGCTCATTACCGATGTAGCCACCGATATACCCCTTTGCCGTTCTATTTCCATAAAGTCGCTGGTGGCATGTTTTTTTATCTTATTGCTTTTCACAGCCCCTGCCACTTGTATAGCCCCGCCAAACAGCAATAGTTTTTCGGTGAGGGTGGTTTTACCCGCATCGGGGTGGGAAATAATGGCAAATGTTTTTCGTTTGGCTATTTCTGCTTCGTAACTCATGAATAATAATTTGTTGCCAATGCCCGCACCGGGGCAGTAGCCAATCTAAATATAGCGCAAAAGTAGCTATTAACTTGCGTAGAGTGTAAACCCATTTTTTTATTATATCCTTTATATTTATAAGCCATACAGTGCTTACCTTTGCAATATGAGCAATTACTACAATCCGCAGGCTTGTTTAGAGGCGGATGTGATAGATATATTAAGGCAAGATGCAGCACTTGCCGAAGGCATGGCAAGTTAAGGGAAAGGCAAATAGCGGTAATTATGGAGCAACAGTGGCTAAATATTATGCTACCTCGCTATTATTACGGTAAACAATTACCCTTGCCCGACTTAGCTAAGCAAGTAGAAGCCATTGCCTGTGCCGACTCAAGTGTGGGCTGGGTGTGGCTTTGTGTGCGGGTGCGGGCTGGTTTGGGGGGCACTTAAACCCTGAATTTGCCATGCGCCTGTTTGCCACCGATACCACTTGGTTAGCCGGTAGCGGGGCTGTGGGTACAGCTACAAAGGTGGGCAATCAATACCGCATAACCGGCTATTGGCAATATGCCTCCGGTGCACAAAATGCCACTGCCTTTACCATGAATTGCGCTTTGCAGGAGAATGGCACACCGTTGAAAAACCCTGACGGCACGCCTACGATAGTTTCCGTTGTGTTAATGAAAGACGAAATAACAGTCCATGCTACATGGAATGCCATGGGCTTGGTGGCTTCCGGCACTCATGCCTTTGAAGCTAAAGATGTATTGGTGAGTGAAGATAGGCTCTTTTATACACACAAACCCGTTATAGCACAACCGTTGTACCAATATCCCTTTTTGCAAATGGCAGAGGTGGTATTAGCCTCTACGGTATGTGGCATGGGTTTCCACTTTTTAGACCTGTGCGACAAGGCAATAACAGGCAAAGCCTCTGCCGAAAAAGGCACTTATGAAAAATATGAAAACATAGCCATTGCCTATAATAAGCTGTTTGACAAATTTCTTGCGCTAAGGCAAAAAATGCACTACGCCTTAGACGTGTCTTGGCAGCAGTGTATGGATAATAAACCCATTAAGCCCGCTGCGCTGTTTAAGGTAAGTTCCACTGCTAATGCGTGCACCAATATGCTACGTGAGGTGGTGAGTGCCTTATAACCCTATTGCGGCTTAAAAGCAGCCGATAAAAATAGCACTATCAATTGCGTTTGGCGGGATATTAACACTGCACTCATGCACCCGCTTCTGTTAGCAGACGGAAATTTGCTCTAAATGCTATTATGCCTTAATTGGCATTCCATATCAGCTTTTCCATGTTAGCATTACCTTCTATCAGGCTTGCACGATAGGTCTCTTGTGGTTGCCACTTATTCAGGTCAATATTTTTTCTTTGCATTTTGGCACTCCAAAGTATTTGCTTCTTTCTATTGACAATAAACAGCGTGCTATAAGGCGTGCACAGAGAAACAAACAAATTGCCACCTTTCATAGGTATTACATTACCCCCGCTTGTGCTTCTTTTTTCAGACTGTTGTATTGGAGAATTTTCTTCACTTGGGCAGTCCATTTCCCATGTTTTGCGCAAAGTGGTGTTGCTTTCCATGCGCATAACAATAACTTTAGGCATAGCACGGTTGCACATATTGTTGTTATAAACAGCTATTTCACTGCCATTAATAATTTTGATGCCGTGTTGGTCGCAAAATAGTTCGCCCTCAAGTCCGTTGTATAAGCCGTTAACTTTGCCTTCGGGATAGGTGATACTCACTACATGGTTGATATTTTTTATACTCACATAAACGCATTTATTGTCCGGAGAATAGAAAAACGCATTTTCATGTAGGTCGGGTATTTTGCGGGTACTTTTTAGGGTCTCACTGATTTTATATTTTTTGTAAAAATCGGCACAGTGCCACACCCACTCCACTTTTTTAGCTTTATTATAAACTATGATATTGCTAAACTGCATTTGGCGTGTGGCAGCGGGGGCATTTTCTTGTAGTGTATCCAATAATGTGGGCAATGCTCCGGAGTCGCGTGCTGCATAAACAGTTTTGGTTTGCCATCCTAATACCCAGTATTCTTCGTTGGCTTGCTTTGTAAACTCATGGTGGTATTTTTCGGTGCGTTCTCCATTCACCTTGCCGTCATCGGGTGCTTGCCATAGCAAGTTGCCGTCATAGTCAATCTCAATAGCACTGTTGCCTAACAGTAGCGTTAAGCTGTTGTTAGTGCCACTTAGCTTGAGGTCGCGTATACTAATGGTCTTGTCATTTGTATCCTTTATTGGGGGTAAAAACCATATCGGCTCTCCGGAATTGTCATAAATAGTACGCGTAGCGTCATGCAAAATATACATATCCTTAAAAGCCGGTTGGTTTTTTTCTATAACCATTTTGTACAGTTGTGTATCGGTATAAGGATTGTAAAGGGTGGAAAAGCGATAAATTGGGCTGTTGCCGGCAGTACTTCCTGCGGGATATATTCGCCATGAATAGGTAGCCCCAAAGGCAGGCACTTTGGCTACTATTTTGGGGCTATTAGCCGTTTTTTTAAGCAAAATATGCTCCTTAAAGCTATTATCTGCATTCCAACTACTTTCTGCTATTTCCAAACAATACTTGGAACATCCGGCTATCGGAGGGACAGAAAAGCCTATTAAACGATAGTGTAGCTTAGCATCCGGTGCAGGGTGCACTTGCGCAAGTGCGCTTTGGGCTATAAACAGGGCAATTATGCTGAAAGCGTACAGCAAGCGGGCTTTGCGTAAAGTAAAAAAGGGTTTCATGGTAGTTAGGTAATTGGTAAAGCTATAAAGAAGTTAGAAAAGCCATAGTATCGGCATTGTCGGCATATTCATTTAATTTTGGCTTTTGTGCCATGCCAAAAGGAATATATTGCTCGCCTATAATGGCTTGTATGTTGTCATCAACCTTCAGGCGCGCAGCCCCCTCGTTTATATCAGTGTAAAAATGGTAATGCAATACACTTACCGCAGAAAATGGCAAAGCATTTTCTACTAACAATAAACTACCATTGGTCATATATTTCACGCCATTAAGCAAATAAATAGCTAAGTGGTAGTCATAGTTATTTTTGTATTTATGGTGGTTAATATAATCTTCATATTTAAGGCAGGCAGTTAGCAGTGGTTCAAAGTTATACCCTTGGGGCACAAGTACCTGCGTAATGCTACGGCAACCCAAGCCGTAATATAAAAATATATCATTTGCCAATAGCTCTAACTCGTTAGTTGTTTCCTGCCCGGTAAGCAACGCTACCGATGTTTTGCCTTTGCGTATTAAATGGGGCTTTTTGCCAAAATATTCATAAAAATAGCGCGATGTGTTGTTGCTTCCAGTAGCTATATAGGCATCGCAACCCTTTAGATTATCCGCAATGGTAATGTAGTCGGTTAAGGCGTGTTGCCACTCCGTTAGCAGATTTATGATATAACTTAATAATACAGCATCCTTGGATGATAGCTTTATTTTTAGTTTATGATTACTTAAAAAACCACACAAAAAGTCGTGAAAGCCTACTAAGGGTATATTTCCTGCCATTACCATACCCACTGTTTGGGTGGAAGAGGAGAGAGGGTACTGGCTTATCCACGCCTGCAATTTGCCGGCGTTTAGGTATTCTTCTACTATATTATTTACCGCAGTAAGAATATGGCTTTGCGTAAACCATGCGTTGGCTTGCGTGGCTCGTTCTATGGTTTGCTGCCAATCTTCGCTTGAGGCAAGTAAATGGGACTTTAGTTTTTCTAATAATTGCAGCTTTTCAGGAAGGGATATGGCTGACATGGTATTGATATTTAAAGTTAAACAGAAAACCGGCTTCTTCTTAGTTCCCACAGCACTATTCCCGCAGCTACGGCAATATTGAAGGAGTGCTTATCGCCCACTTGCGGAATTTCAATGCAATAGTTGCAAAGCGATAATGCTGTATCGCTAACACCATCTACCTCATTGCCTAATATAATGGCTACTTTAGGAGGCAATTCTGCCACAGCTTGATTCAGCAATATGCTGTGATGGGCTTGCTCTATACCGGCTATGGAGTAGCCCGATTTGCCGGCATGGAGTATAGCTTCTTCAATGTTGGAAAAATAACGCCATTTTACAGTTTCTGTTGCTCCTAAAGCTGCTTTTTGAATATCTCGGTGGGGGGGCTGTGGGGTATAGCCTACTAAATATACTTCATTCACCCCCATAGCATCACAACTACGGAATATGGCTCCCACATTGTGCATACTTCTTACGTTTTCTAAAATAACGGCAATTTCAATACCATTATAAACGCTTTTATATTCGTAGTTTTGGTGGGCAATGTATTCCATTGCCTTTTTCTGAAACATGAAGCCTAAGTTAAAATTGGCAAACTATGCTTTGCCTACACACAATTAATTATCCAATACTACGCGAAAGCCTAAATAGTTGCTTTTGGCAGACGGCACATAAGCGGCACGCCTTATCACAGAAAGGTCTTCTTTTTCAGTGTTCCATGAACCGCCTCTCACTACTTTAGAAATACCGGTAGCGGGCCCTTTAGGGTTAGTGATGTCATTTTTGCTACCGTAACCTTTGGCATACCAGTCAGCACACCATTCTTCTACATTGCCGGTCATATCGTGAATCATAAGTTTGTTGGGTTGCTTTTTGCCTACGGGGTGTGGGTGGTCTTTGGAGTTGCCTTCATACCATGCTATGGTTTGTAGCAATCTTTTACCACTGTAAGGCAACATGTGATTTTCATTTTCTTTGTCTCCACCTCTTGCGGCATATTCCCATTCGGATTCTGTAGGCAAACGGTAGTTTTTGCCGGTAAGCTGGTTCAGCTTTTGGATAAAAGTAGCCACATCTTCCCAACTAACATTAGTAACGGGGCAGTCATCGCAGTGCGTAAAATAGGCTGGGTTTACATTCATAACCGCTTTCCACTGTTCTTGTGTAATTTCATATTTGCTTATAGAATAGCCTGAAAGCGTTACGGTATGTGCCGGACGGCGGTCTATGGCTCCGGAGTCGCTCCCCATATCAAACTTTCCGCCTTTTACGCTAACCATTGCAATATCAAGCACATTTTTAGTTGTGCTTTCTTTATTATTGTCTTTTGCACATAGCGTGTTTAGCGTACATAGGAACAAAAAAATAAATACTATTTTTTTCATATAAAATGATGAATAAATATGCCTGAAATGAGGTTAAAACTAATTTCGCTTTAAGTGCATAAAGGTAATAAGATTATTTTTCATTTTACTCCAATTTTGGTATTGGGGGTTAATAAATGTGCATAAATCACCTTAATTACCTTGTCATGGGGCTATTCTACTATTTCCACAACTTTTGTAGGGGCAATGTTGGCATTGCGCATAGCCACATTGCGGGCTACATTTTTAGCCAATTTTTCAAAGGCTTCTCGGGCAATGGCATCGCTATCTAAGCCCGCGGGTATGCCGTTATCCCCCCCTTCTCGTATAGATTGCACTAAGGGTATTTCGCCTAAGTAGGGCAGACCATATTGCTCTGCAAGCTGCTTTGCCCCCCCGCTTCCAAAGATGTAGTATTTGTTGTTAGGCAATTCTGCCGGTGTAAAATAAGCCATATTTTCTACCACACCTAATATTGGCACATTGATTTGCTGCTGCTTAAACATCATAATAGCCTTTTGGGCATCGGCTGCGGCTACTGCTTGCGGCGTGGATACAATAACTGCACCCGTAATAGGCACACTTTGTGCTATGGTAAGGTGCACATCGCCGGTGCCGGGCGGCATGTCTAATATTAGATAATCTAATGCACCCCAATATACATCATTGATAAACTGCTTTAAGGCAGAACTTGCCATAGGACCTCGCCATATCACGGCTTGGTCGTCTTCTATTAATAACCCTATAGACATGGCAGATATGCCATATTTTAGAATAGGCACTATCATACCCTTACCAATTATAGTGGTCATTTTGGGGCGTTCATGCTTTATGCCCAACATAATGGGAATAGATGGTCCGTAAATATCGGCATCTAACAAGCCTACGGTAGCCCCCTGTTGGGCTAAGGACAGAGCTAAATTTACCGCAACGGTGGACTTTCCTACACCACCCTTGCCCGATGCCACTACAATAATGTTTTTTACTTCGGCAAGTACGTTTTTATTGTCCTTTCTGTTGGCAGTAACTTTGGCGGTAAGGTTTACCTTTACCACTGCTTGTTTATCTATAAAGTGGTGTATGGCATTGATGCAGGCGCGCTCTATCAGGTCTTTAAGCGGGCAGGCAGGGGTGGTAAGGACTACCGTAAATGCCACTTCAATGCCGTTGATGTGGATATCTTGTATCATATTAAGCGTTACAAGGTCTTTTCCTAAATCAGGCTCTTCCACGTGGCTTAACGCAGCCAAAACAGATTCTTGGGTAATCATGCAAATATATGTTAAAGAATAAAATTTAACGCTACAAAGATAAGGCAAACTCGCATAAATTCCGTTTCCGGTGCTAATTTTACAATTATTGCTTGCCGATTATTTTATGCGTTCTTATTTTTCGTCTTCTTTAGTGTTGTTTTTGTGGCTTTTGGGCTGTAGTAGTGTATGTGATGCGCAAGCTACGGCAGATAATATAGTGCAAATAAACGGCATAATAATGACAGCGGACAGCCTGAGAGCCGTGCCTGATGTTACCGTAATGGTGAAGAACCAAAACCGGGGCGTGATGTCGGAATATACGGGCGTTTTTAGCATTGTTTGCTATAAAGGCGATACGCTACAGTTTAGCGCATTGGGTTTTAGAAGCAAAGAATATGTTATTTCTAAGGCAATACAAGGTCAGTATTTCTCCCTGATTCAGCTGATGGTGCAAGATACGTTCTTTTTACCGGAGACCATTATCAGGTCGCTACCGCGCAACAAGGCATTTGACTATGCCTTTGTAAATTGGCAAATACCCGATGACAAATACGAATTAGCCCGCCGCAATACCGATGTATATATGCTACGCGCCCTATCTCAAACCTTACCCAAAGACGGGCACGAAGCCCAATCGGCTGCTTTGGCACAGCAAGCACGCGAAGCTATTTATTATGGAATGCTAAAGCCTCAAACTATTTTTAACCCCATTGCTTGGGCTGAATTTTTTGAAGCATGGAAAAGGGGAGACTTTAGAAAGAAAGGTGGTAATAAATATTTATCCACAAAGGGGTATTAGCGGCACGACTATGTAGTTTCCTAAACATATTTAACGGATTTTTTCGGAATAGTAAACCAAACTACAGAGCGCACTTTTAGCGTATATTTTTTGCAATTTTATTGCCACTTTAAATCGCTTTAAAGGCGATTTAATCTACAAATTCCGGTACACCAAACTCTATGGTTTTTGGAGCATTATTTGTAACTTTGCGCGCAATTTCAAAATTGTATTTAAAATGTCAACAAACATTCAAACCGTAGCCGTTATAGGCTCCGGAACTATGGGAAACGGTATATGCCACGTGTTTGCCCAGTACGGATTTAACGTACACCTTATGGACATCCGCCAAGACGCATTAGACAGGGCTGTAGCCACCATTGGCAAAAACATGGACAGGCAAGTAGCCAAAGGTAGCCTTAGCTCAGAAGCTAAAGCCGAAGCGTTAGCGCACATTTCCACCTTTACCGACATGGCAGCTGCCGCTGCCGATGCCGACCTTGTGGTTGAAGCCGCCACCGAAGCCATAGACCTTAAATTAAGCATTTTTAGAAAGTTGGACGAGCTTTGTCCTCCGGCTTGCATTTTAGCGTCTAACACGTCTTCTATATCGCTTACGCGTATTGCTTCTGTTACCAAGCGTCCGGGTCAGGTGATAGGCATGCACTTTATGAACCCTGTGCCTGTTATGCGCCTTGTAGAAATTATCAACGGCTATGGCACAAACAAAGAAGTTACGCACACCATTATCCGCTTGTCGGAGCAGTTAGGCAAAGTGCCTTGTGTGGTTAATGACTATCCGGGTTTTATTTCAAACCGTATTCTTTTGCCTATGATAAACGAAGCCGTGCTGGCACTACAAGAAGGCGTAGCGGGTGTTAGCAGCATAGATACCATTATGAAGCTTGGCATGGCACACCCAATGGGACCTCTTCAACTTGCCGACTTTATAGGCTTAGATACTTGCTATTCCATTATGAACGTATTGCACATGGGCTTTGGCGCACAAAAGTATGCACCTGCTACCCTATTGGCAAACATGGTGCAGGCAGGCTATCTTGGCGTAAAAAGCGGAGAAGGTTTTTACAAATATACTCCTGGCAGCAAAGACCTTGTAGTAAGCGAACGCTTTGCCCACACAGAGCAATTTGCAGTAGCATATTAATAGGGCACCAATTAATGACTTAAACGTAAAATGCACCCCATAAAGGTGCATTCTACGTTTTATCAAGAAGCAAAGTCTGCTATCATATATTATAGAGGTAGAATTAACGCCTCTACCCCACTTTTTCGGTACTCATGGCTGCTAAGGCTTTTTCCCAACGCCAGGCAGTGTCCATCATGGCATCTAAATCGTATTTAGGCAACCAACCTAATACCGACATAGCTTTGTTATTGTTGGCATATACCGTTACCACATCACCGGCACGGCGTGGTCCTATTTTGTAGTTTAATTTAAGCCCCGTAACGCGCTCAAATGCGTGTACCAGCTCTAATACCGTTACACCATTGCCGGAACCCAAGTTAAATACTTCGCAGTTACATTTATTGCGGTCTTCTATAATATACTGCAATGCCTTTGTATGCGCATTGGCTATATCCATCACGTGTATATAGTCTCTAATGCAAGAGCCGTCTCGAGTGTCATAATCATTACCAAATACGGTCATTTCATTACGCTTGCCTATGGCAGTTTGTGTGATAACGGGCACCACATTTTCGGGCTTCTCCATAAATTCGCCTATTAAAGCCGAAGGATGGGCACCGGCAGGGTTAAAATAGCGCAACAAAACGGTATTGAAATGCTCTTGCACCTTGCCAAAATCGGTACATATTGCTTCGCCTACTTGTTTGGTACGTCCATAAGGGCTTTCAGCCGGCGCAAAGGGCACTTCTTCAGTTACGGGTAAAGCTAACGGATTACCATATACCGAGCAAGAAGACGAGAACACAAAGTTGTG
>RGMU01000461.1 GCA_010021705.1 Chitinophagia bacterium
ACCCTTCACATAAATCACAGTTCAGACAAAAATTATAGCTTTGTGGAAAAGTATAAATGCGAATGCGTTCTTGGATTAAAATAGTTGTTGCATTAGTATTGTTGGTGGCTGTAGATGTTGGGCGTGCAGAGGGTCAGGAGTGTAAGGAGTATCCGGTTTTTAGCGCGCTAAAGGGGGCTGAAATTGTGGGCTGTCCGGTGGTGAATAACAGCCTTGAATTGCCTTTAGGCTTGGATAAGGCTAAAAGCTTACGGGTGTATATACGGCTTACCGCTATGAATATGCGCCGGCATATAGTTTTGCAGCTATTGCTGCGCATTATGCTGCCGATGTAAAGAAGGCAGGGGGTAAACTGCTGTGGCAAAGCGAAGACGCTACCACGCTGATGCTCCATAAGCCGTATAAAGATATTTGGTTTAAGCTGACGCTGGCAAAGGGGGGTGTTTATGCCATTGATGTGGTAGAGACCACTACCCCACTACCCTACGCTACCGATGATGCCGGAGCAGAAATGGCAGATGAGCTAAAGAAAGCGGGTAAAATAACGCTGGCTATTAATTTTAGTGTGGGGAGTGCAAAAATAGGTGCGTCTTCACAGAGTGCGATAGAAGACGTTGCAGCTATGCTAAAAAGAGAGCCAAATCTATGTATTTGGCTTGAGGGGCATACCGATAATAGTGCCGTAGAATTGGCTGATACGGGCTTGGCTTTGGGGCGGGCACACGCGGTGTATGAAGCATTGGTAAAGGCTAAAATTAAACCGGGTAGGCTAAAATGCAAGGGTAAGGGTAGCAACCACCCTATTGGCGATACAAAAACGGAAGACGGCAGAGCACGGAACAGAAGAGTAGAAATAATGGTGAATGGGTAATGGCGTTATGCTATTGTTAGTGGGCTAAGCCGTATAAAATAGCATGGCTATAAGGCACAAAAAAGCAACCTACCCACCTACTTTATTGCCCCCAACATGTTAATCTTATCCCAAAATAAGAAAATGTGCTATTTTTCCGTAAACATTGTCTGTTTTAGTAGAACTCTACATCATCAGTTGGACACCTATTTTTTGTCAACAAAATCACAATTATTGTATTTATTACTACATTTTATTAGCGATAAATAGATTTATCAAATTTATTTATATCTTTGTACTATTCAGGAATATACTTGAATAGTAACTGTTTATTTTTATGAAAAAGCTA
>RGMU01000462.1 GCA_010021705.1 Chitinophagia bacterium
GCTTTTAAGGCGCGTGCTTTTTCGTAAGAAAGGGCAACAGCACCTTCGGTGTTTTCTAATTCATCTAGAATTACTTCAATTGGCGAGCCGGCTTTTAGCTCTTTAAGTTCGGCTTCGGTAAATTCGTAGCGTGAAATTAAACCATTTGATTTATAATTAACGTCGATTAATACACCATTTGAATCAACTGAAATTACAGTTCCAGATAACAGTTCGCCCTGTTTTAATTTGGCGGCAGCACCTTCGTATAATTCGTTTAATTCTTGTAGTTGGTCTTGGCTTAGTTGAGCAAAATCACTTTTAACGATTCTTGCTTTACCAAACTGTTCTGGTTTGATGAACTCTTTAGACATGTAACTCCTCGAGATTTGAGTTAGTTAAAGCTCTGCAAAAGCAGAGGTTTAGACGGTTTATAAGACATTTATTTCATGTTTTAAAATAACAATATATTGACAATTTGGCAAATTAAAACAATCTTTTGCCGGTTCGTATAGGCTATAAAAATTAATCATATGATTTTTAGGCATAGATTGCTATATTGTTTAGCAATGAAAATTGCTTTGGTTACTAATAATTACAAACCATATTCGGGCGGTGTTGTTAGCGCTATCGATGTTTTGGCGCAAAGCTTAGTTCAGGTCGGGCACCAGGTTTTTATTGTCACGCTAGATTTTGAAGGCCATGGTAATAGTTGTGATGGTTTGGTAAGTATTATTCGGATTTTTTGCCCTATTCGGTTTAAATATAAAACAAATCATATCGCAATCCCTTGGTTTCCAGACCAAGCAATCTTACAAATTTTGTCTCAGATTAAACCAGATATTATTCATACACATCATCCTTTTTTACTCGGAAAATCAGCATTAAAAGCTGGCCAAAGGCTAAAAATTCCAGTTGTTTTCACCTATCATTCACAATACGAAAAATTTTCACATTGGGTGCCGTTGCCAGAGATTTTTAGTGCTAATTTAATTCGCAATGCTGCATTTAAATATTGCCAAAAAGTGTCAGGCATTATTGCGCCTAGCAGTTTTATTTATAATCAATTAACAAGCTGTAATTTGCAAAGGCCAGTTAGTGTGATTCCAAGCGCAGTTTCGCAGCTTTTTTTAACAGATGTGTTTGCCATCGCTTACAACGGAAACGAATGGCTTGCCGTCGGAAGTACCGTTGGTACGCAACCATCTGTGTTTTACAAG
>RGMU01000463.1 GCA_010021705.1 Chitinophagia bacterium
TTCTCCGCACCCTTTGATGTTAGGCTACCCAAAAAAAATGACTCTGACGAGACTATTTATACCGTAGTGCAGCCCGATATTTGCGTTATATGTGATCCTTCTAAGTTAGATTATAAAGGCTGTATAGGTGCACCGGATTTAGTTGTTGAAATTCTTTCACCTTCTAATACGATTGATTACATTGGAAGTAAATTTAATATTTATGAAGAAGCCGGCGTTAAAGAATATTGGGAAATAGAACCATCAAGACGCTCTATAGTAGTTTATACTTTACAGCCTGACGACAGATTTATGCAAAATAATGAGCTGATTATAGGTAATAAATTAACAAGCAATGTATTACCTGGTTTTTCCTTAAATATTACCGAGCTTTTTGATACCATAAAAGATATTAAAAAATCATAACCCTTATGCAACTATCCGACCTTAGCTTAGACAAAGTATATACTTATGCCGATTATTTAATATGGACTTTTCAAGAGCGAGTAGAGCTTTTGAAGGGCTATCTTATGCCCATGAGTGCACCTAATACTGCGCGTAAAAAATTATCTTTTAAGTTATCGTTAAAGATAGGTAATTTTTTGGAACATTCTCAATGTGAAGTGTTCTCCGCACCCTTTGATGTTAGACTGCCTAAAAAAAATGACTCTGACGAAACTATTTATACCGTAGTGCAGCCGGATATATGCGTTATATGCGACCCTTCTAAGTTAGATTATAAAGGTTGCATAGGTGCGCCGGATATTGTTATTGAAATAGTGTCTCCATCAAATACTTATAGCTATGTAGGTAAAAAATTTAATATCTATGAAGAAGCCGGCGTAAAGGAATATTGGGAAATAGAACCATTAAAACGCACTATAGTAATTTATACTTTACAGCCAGACGACAGATTTATGCAAAATAACTCTCTCATCATAGATAATAAATTAACAATCAATGTATTGCCGGGTTTTTCCTTAAATATCATTGAACTTTTTGATACCATAAAAGACATTAAAAAATCAGGCTTAATGGTCAAAATTCAGGCTGTTTTTTTCCACATTTTTAGTCCATTAAATTGCCATCATTTACCTTTACATAGCCAAGCAAAACGGAAACAGGCTCTGCTGGAGAGCAACCTGTCAGGGATAACTCGGCAACCGAAATAAACTGCCGTTTGAACACTCAAACGGCTATTTTATTTTGGTTTCTAT
>RGMU01000464.1 GCA_010021705.1 Chitinophagia bacterium
TCTACCAATAAAATTCCAGCCCATGTAACGGAAAAACATGTGACCTAATTGGTATTTAAAGAAGAAACCAAAGTTCGCTCCACTGCTTGGTTTCTTACTTGGGTCGTCCGAAAGTTTCACCCATTGTTTATAGGCTTGGAAGTGACCTGGTTGCTGGCTATACAAACGTGGGAAGAAAACTTTGTCTTTATCGGCGTAAACGTTTTCAATCTTATGATCGGCAACTACATATTTATCGCCTTTCTTCACATAGATAGCTGCACCTTGCTTTTGGTCTATTGGTTGGGCATTGAATTGTGGACCTCGTAAAATAGGACGATCGCCATATTGCTCACGCTTTAAGTAACTTACAAAGCTAATGACATCAGAAGGGTCGTTTTCGTTAATAGGTGGGTTGAAATTTGAACGGATAAGGATTACCCCATAGCTCAAATAACCAATCATTATAAACAACAATGAAAGCATACCTAATTGTAGGTTGTACTTCTTGTGTTTTAAGGAATAAAGTAAGCCATAAATCATACCGCCAATTACTACAAAGGCGAAAACAATGGTACCCGTATTGAAAGGCAGGCCTAAGCTGTTCTTAGTAAAAATTTCTATGGAGGCGGCCACCGAAGGCAAGCCTGGAATAATTACCGATTGGATAAGGAAAATACCCGCATAACCAGCTACAAATGCCAGAACGGTACCCAAAGGGTTTACTTTATATTTCTTGAAATAATATATGAAGGCCAAAGATGGCACCGCAAGTAAAGACAGTAAGTGAACGCCTATACTTAGACCAATTACATAAGCAATGAAAATAAGCCAGCGGTCGGCATTAGGCTCATCGGCTATGGAATCCCATTTCATTACCGCCCAGAACACTATTGCTGTAAATAAGGATGAGGCCGCATAAACTTCCGCTTCTACACCACTGAACCAAAAACTATCTGAAAAAGTGTAGGCTGTTGCGCCCACTGCGGCAGCCCCCATTGCTAAAATAGCATCCCAAGTGTTTAATTCTGAAGGCTTTACACCAGGATTAATAAGCTTTGTAGCTAAGTAAACTATACTCCAGTATAAAAAAGGAATAGTGAAAGCACTGCACAAAGCACTTACCATATTTACATAATAGGCAACCTTAGTAAGGTCATCGCCAGCCAAAAGGCTGAACAACCTACCAATC
>RGMU01000465.1 GCA_010021705.1 Chitinophagia bacterium
CTTAGAACCAGGACAAAAATTAGTTCAAGAATTAGAAATAATTGGTGCCAAATTAGCAAAAGCCCCTACAGAAGTAAAAGACCTAAACGAAGCCTTACTTCATCTGGAAGCGGTACATTACGATGGGCCAGTAAAGTTCGTTTGTTATACTTATGATATTTTTGGAATGAATGGGCAGGAAATTCGTGCCGATTTTGAATTGTTACCCTCCTTGTACGAAAACGTAGGTATAACTGACCCTTACACTGCATGCTACAACCCAGACCAAATTTTCGTTGCCCCTGGCGCTAAAATTAGAGCAGCAATTTTAAATGCGGAAGATGGCCCTATTTTCATAGGTCCTGATGCAGAAGTTCAAGAAGGGGCAGCCATAAAAGGTCCATTTTCTTTGGGCGAACATTCTGTAGTTAATATGGGCGGTAAAATGCGTGGCGATACTACTATAGGTCCTTACGCAAAAGTAGGAGGCGAAATAAGCAATTCTGTTATTTGGGGCTTTGGAAATAAAGCACACGATGGTTTTATGGGCAATTCTGTACTTGGGCAATGGTGTAACCTTGGTGCCGATACAAACACGAGTAATTTAAAGAATAACTATAGCCCTGTAAAAATTTATAACTATGCTACTGGTGGCCAGATAGATACTGGAAAACAATTTTGCGGGCTCATAATGGGCGATCATAGCAAAGCGGGTATCAACACCATGTTCAATACGGGCACTGTGGTAGGTTTGGGTGTAAATGTTTATGGCGGCGGCTTTCCAGATAAATTTATTAGCAGCTATTCTTGGGGAGGGCCAGATTCTGAATATGTGCCTTACACCTTTCCGGAATTCCTTAAAACTGCCAAAGCAGTAATGGCAAGGCGCGGAATTGAACTATCTAAGGCTTATGAAAAAATGCTAAAATTCCTTTATTCTGCAGAAGACACGAAGTACTTAGCTTAGGCACCGGTTTGTTAAGCACTACCTAAAACAAAAGCCGCTCAATTGCTTGAGCGGCTTTATTATGTATAGAAAGTTAGGTTATTAAGCCAAAACTTCAGTTACTTGACCTGCACCTACAGTACGGCCACCTTCACGGATAGCAAAACGAAGACCCTTATCCATAGCAACTGCGTTAATTAGGTCTACAGTGATGGTTAAGTTATCGCCTGGCATAACCGCCTGAAC
>RGMU01000466.1 GCA_010021705.1 Chitinophagia bacterium
AGCGCATAGGCAACGAAGACGTGTTTTATGATGCCACCAAACGCTTTAATGCCCTACAAGCCGGCATTGCACTACCCCTATTCGGCGGCGCACAGCAGGCTAAACTATCTGCCATAAAAATAAACGAAACGATAGTAAAAAACAACTACACTATAGCCCTTAACCAATATTCCACCCGCTACAATAGCCTAACTATTGACTACACAGCCCGCCTAAAAGTGGTAGCCTATTACAAACAAACCGGCTTACCCAATGCCTCACTCATCATTGAAAAGGCAAGCCTCCAATATCAAGGTGGCGACATCAGCTACCAGCAATATGCCCTACTCATCAACCAAGCCCTAACCATCAAAAACGAATATTTAGACCAAGCCTACGAACTAAACAAAGTAATAGTAGAATTGAATAATTATTAATGCTGCTGTCTAAAAAATAAAGATTTGGGCGATGAGAATTGATTTTACGAAAGGGAACTTGAATAAAATGCCCTATTTTTCCTTTTTTAACAGATACTAAAACATGATAACGAAATCATTTGTACATTCATAATTGAATTCATAAAGATTGTTATCAGAGTGCATAGTAGGAAATCTATAAGATTAAATAATTATGATTATGCTTCCGAAGGCGCATATTTCATTACTATTTGTACCCATAATAGGTTTTGCTTATTGGGAGAAATAAAAAATGAGAAAATGCACTTTAGCCAAATTGGTGCCATAGCATATAACGAATGGCTCAATACACCAATACTTCGTAAAAATATTGAATTAGGTGCATTCATTATTATGCCTAACCATCTACACGGAATAGTAATAATTAATAAAAAAAATGGAAATAGCGAAGATATACAACAAAAATTAGAGCAAGAGGGTAGCAACAATATACCAAAATCTCCTTCTCAGACTATTGGAGCAATAGTTAGAGGTTATAAATCTGCTGTAGTTAAGATATCACGTTTATCAGGATATTCTAACATTGAACCATTATGGCAAAGAAATTATTACGAACATATCATAAAAAGCCATGAAGCCCATTTATATATTGAAAATTATATCAATAGCAATCCACAAACTTGGCAAATAGATAGTTTATATACATCAAAATAAAACTAACGCAGAGCAAATTGAATTTACCTGACCTTGAGAACCATATCCCCGTAGGGGCGAAT
>RGMU01000467.1 GCA_010021705.1 Chitinophagia bacterium
TGTGCATGAGGCGGTGCATGTGAATGTTTTTGGCACCCAGCAGCTCGCCGATTTGTCGCTCGAGTACGGGGTTGAGCGTTTTGTGATGGTGAGTACCGACAAGGCGGTGAAATTTTTGTGTTCGATATGGGCAAATCGGTGCGGATTGTGGATGTGGCCCGTAAAATGATCCAGCTGTCGGGCCTGGAGGTCGACAATGACATCCGCATTGAGTTTACCGGCCTGCGACCCGGCGAAAAGCTGTATGAGGAACTGCTGGCGAGTGCCGAAAATACCCTGCCCACACACCACCCTAAGATTATGCGTGCCCAGGTGCGGCGCTACCCGCTCGGTGAGGTGGGCGCGAACATGAAGGAGCTCAAACGTTTGTTGTTTGCGGCTGATGAAGCCACCGTGGTGGCGCGCATGAAGGTGATGGTGCCAGAGTTTGTGTCGAACAATTCGCCCTTTGAAGTGCTCGACAAGAACCGCTTTGTGGGCAAGGCGGCGGGGCGCCGGGTGGAGTAGGCCGGCTGGGGGGTGGTTTGCCGGATTATGGCATATTGGAATTCGTTAATTTTCGAGGATAAATCGGTTTGGATTTTATCTATTACAGGTTTTTTCCGGTTAGCATAAAGGGACTTACTGAAGAAGGCCTGTGCAGAGTCGCGTATTGATCTGTTGAAAAAACAGCGAGTAAGGTAACCTCATACCATTCAAATCCCTATTAGATCGGGATATGTATTGTGTTATATTACGGGTGAAATTAATTGTTTTTCCTGTTACAATAGGTTTAAAAAAAAATTCTAAAAAAAATCAAAAAAATTTTGCTTGAAACCAAAACGTTCTTCATTTTAGAGGTTAAAAAATAAACATATCTTAACAATAATTTTTCAATTCAAACTCTAAAATTTGTTTTACATGTTATTTACAACACTATTCAAAACGAATCGACTGTTGATCCTTATCGTCACCGGTCTCCTGTATTGTGGAATGGTCACCCGGGTGTATGCAAATGGTGGTATTGGCTACAAAGGCATTAAGCTAAACGTGAACGGGACGCAAACATGGTACAAAGCACATGATGTTACGTGGGGTTATAACCCAGATTCCCGAAACGCCTAACAAGGCTGCTATTCTAAAATCAACCTAAGTTCCTGATGTTCATCAAAATAAATTAAATATTTCTTGC
>RGMU01000468.1 GCA_010021705.1 Chitinophagia bacterium
TTATGGAGTTGGCTCAGGCAGTAGTTACGCAATTGGCGCTTTAGAAGCGGGAGCAAGCCTTTCTGAAGCATTAGAAATAGCCGCAAAGAATGACGCCTATACAAGTGCGCCATTTATCTATTACACTCAGCCACAGCAACGAAAGACAAGGGGGAGAAAGTAAAATGGTGTCAATGGGAAAGAATCAGTTGAAAGGCACTACTTTTATGGAGAAAATCACGAACATAGTTCAGCGTATTGTCGCTGTCTTTTTAGCAAGCGGACTATCAGTAATTGGTGCAGGAGCCATTATTGGTATCGATACAATTAAGGCCGTCATTTTGGCAGGAACCCTTGGTGTTGTTACAGTTGTTGAACAACTGGCTCGCTCTTTCCTAGTAGATGGAAAACTATCTAGCGCTGAAATTAACGAGGCTTTTGCCGATGTAGATGGAAAGACTTCGGCGCGTAAAGGTAAGTAATGGAAATTTTGTTATTTTGGTTCCTCGGATTAGGCACTCTTATTGCTTGCTTTGCTATCAGGCAAGACCAAATAAACAAGGGCTATAACCTTAACGCTAAAGATGGCGATAAAGATGGCTTAGTTCAAGATAGAACTAAGTGGCAGCGCAAGGCTAAAAAGTAATGTCTAGTGCTTCCTATAAACGGTGCGACCCTTTTAATCCAATTCAAATAAAAGATGGTTGGATAGTTCGCATGGGTAAAGATGGTAGGATTAGAGAGAAATTAGAAAAATATCCACGCGAAAAAGTCAAGAGGAGTAAGTAATGGCAGATTTAGGAACAGCGGCTAAGTTAGTTGAAGTCGCTCAGGCCGAAGTTGGAACTATTGAAGGTCCAAAAGATAATGAAACAAAGTATGGAAAATTTACTAAAGCCAATTTTAAGCCTTGGTGTGGTTCTTTCGTTATGTGGTGCGCCGACCAAGCGGGAGTAAAAGTTGCTAATTGCGTTAGTACCCTTGCTGGAGCAGAAGCCTTTAAGAAAAATAAAACTTGGTTCGAAGGTGAAGAGTCACAACCTCAAGCAGGCGATATTGTTTTCTTCGACTTTCCCGGTGATGGCGTAGATAGAATTTCTCATGTCGGTATCGTTGTGAAAGACAATGGAGATGGAACTGTCACGACTATTGAAGGCAATACCGCAGCAGATAAAAAAGGCGACCAAAGAA
>RGMU01000469.1 GCA_010021705.1 Chitinophagia bacterium
GAAAATGTGCGTTATAAAAAAGCGGGCATTTAATGAAACAAAGCAATATGCGTTTTTGTCCACCGGCAATTTTAATGAAAATACGGCAGCCTATTATGGCGACCACTGCCTGATGACTACGAATAAAAACATAATAGCAGATGTTAATAAAATATTTAGCTATTTAGAAAATCCGGCAAAATATGGTAATAATTTGCCGGCATGTAAAATGCTACCGGTATCGCCGACTAATATGCGCGCTCAAATGAAGGCACTTATAGAAAGTGAGATAAAAGTAGCCTTAAAAAAGAAGCCGTCAAGCATTAAACTGAAATTGAACAGCTTGGTAGATGCCGAGCTGATTAATGCGCTTTATGAAGCAGCTAAAGAGGGGGTAGATGTGAAGATGGTTATTCGTGGAATATGCTGCGCTTATACTAAGCAAAAGAGCTTTAAGAAAAATATATATGCCCTAAGTATAATAGATGATTATTTAGAGCACGCAAGGGTGTTTATTTTTGGTAATGGAGGCAACCCTAATATTTACATTTCGTCTGCCGATTGGATGATACGCAACTTAGACCATAGAATAGAAGTTGCGTGCCCAATTTATAATGCAGAAATAAAGGAGGAGTTGCTGAAAATTATGGAAATTCAGCTTGCTGAAAATGTGAAGGGCAGACTGTTAGACAATGACCAAGACAATGAGTATATAGAACCCAAAGAAGATGAGGCAGCGGTTAGGTCGCAGGTGGCTATTTATAATTACTTAAAAAACAAAACATACTCATTGTGATATTAGCTGCTGTAGATATAGGGTCTAATGCTGCGCGTTTGTTGATATGCGAAACATCTATATATAAAAACGGAGAAGTAGATTTTACAAAGCTGTGCCTGCTGCGGATTCCGCTTAGGTTGGGTTTTGATGTGTTTGAAACGGGCTATATATCTGCCGTTAAAAGGCAAAAGCTAATAGATACGCTAAAGGCATATAAGCTGCTAATGAGTATTTATCAGGTAGAGGCATATAAAGCATGTGCCACATCTGCGATGCGCGATGCGGGTAATGGAGAGCAAATAAGGCATGAAATTCAGGAATATACGGGCTTTGATATAAAGATAATATCGGGGAGAGAAGAAGCGTCTATACTGTATGAAACGCACATTGCCGACCAGTTGTCGCAGAATAAA
>RGMU01000470.1 GCA_010021705.1 Chitinophagia bacterium
TGGGTAACATAAGGGAAACCATAATTTAATGGCGTAAGTATCAATTCTGCCTTTGCAATAACCCTTCCATTGAGGTCTTTTTTTATCTGATTCAGAATAGGCAACCTAAAAAGGGTCCTAAGTCCTCGGAATGAATGGATGTAAAACTTACCACCTGTGGCAGCGGTGCTTAGGGTATCGCCATATTTAGACAAAGCCGTTAATGCGCCTACCATATTGGCTTTAAAGTAGGAGCAATGGATGTTATCGGTATTGAAAAGAAAAGTCAGACTTTTCTTAGTAGAATCTGTAGTGGTATGGTAAAAGCACTCTATTTGAGAGCTTACATCTGTATCAAATGAAAAAACTGCCGAATTTGCATTATCTGGCACAAAGGCCACGCCTTTCATAGTCAGATTAAAGTTTTCTATGCTTGTAAGCACTGCCGAACCAGCATTAAAAATTTTCTTACCAAGGCCATCGATACGTTTGTAGTAATAGCCTTTATTACCATCTGCAAGTTTTATAGTGAAGGTATCTACCGGAATAGGTTCGTATGCCCGCTTTTCAAAAAGGTAAAAGTTTTTGATGGGCAGAGTATCTGAAAGCATGTGGACATAAATTTTCTGAGGCGACGATGTATCGCCATATTCAGATTCCAGACCAAAACGCAATTTCGTACTATCTAAAATTGCATTAGTGGGGAAGGTGCTCAGGTTAGCATTGGTACGTAAACCCATATAGCCTTCCATAGTAATATCTCCCAACTCTGGGTCTTGCATTTTACCCATAAACACCGCACCTGTGGGCGAGTAAACGGAATCTAACAGCAGATTTGTTGTAGTAATAGCGGAATCGGTATATTCTATAAACGATACACTTCCTTTGTCGCCAGAAGGAAGTGTACCTAACCCTAATTCAGAACTTTCGCTGCAAGAAAAAAAGCTAATTAATAGTATACCCAGCAATAGATTTTTAATTGCCCTATTAAAAATCGAATTAAATGCTAGCAAGCTTGGTATATAAATCATGGTATTTGTCGTAGCACTCGGTATTTTCAGCATCCGTAATGCACTCTATTGCTTTTGAGACCTCAATTTCTTGAATTAAACGCTGTAAATCGTCATTATATTCTCCATCGCCTCTAACAATTGCATCGGCATAGGTCATACCCATACGCATAAAACCATT
>RGMU01000048.1 GCA_010021705.1 Chitinophagia bacterium
CTTAACATATCCCTACCGGAGGGTAGCGAAGATGCGAGTATCATATTAACAGATGTTACCGGCAAAGTAGTAGCCACACAGCAAGCCAACACCCTAAGCCAAACGCTCAACCTCTCCGGCTTAGCTAAGGGTAATTATATGCTCACTATTACCACTGCTACCCGCAAGTGGGTAGAGAAGGTGGTGTTGGAGTAATTGTTTGAACTGTGATTTTTTAGATTTTTGTGAACGATGTGATGGTTTTTGGCAAAAAATATCATAATCATCATTGATTCACAAAAATCTAAGTTCAGACTATAAAAAAGGGCTAACGTAATGGTTAGTCCTTTTTTGTTTATCACATCTTTGGCATAAAATCCCCACATTACGCGTATTTGTGTACCTTTATACCCTAAACACAGCCACCAATATGCCGCTGAATATACTTATAATAGATGATGAAGCCTACAACATTCGCTCGCTAAGTGAACTGCTGAAAATGGAAGGCTACCATACCGACAGTGCCCTAAATGGCGCAGAGGGTATAAAAAAGATAGACGAAAACACCTATGACTGCATATTATGCGACTATAAAATGGCAGGTAAAGACGGCATGGAGGTGTTGGAATATGCGGTTAAAGAAAAACCCGAAACTCCTTTTGTGATGATGAGCGGGCACGGCAACATTCAAACTGCGGTAGAAGCCATTAAAAAGGGGGCTTATAACTATTTAGAGAAGCCCTTAGACATGAACCGCCTGTTTGTAACGCTAAAAAATGCCACTGAAAAGAAAAACCTGACCACCGAGGCAAAGCAGCTTAAAAAACAGCTATCTAAAGGCAGTGCCATTGTAGGTGAAAGCGAAGCCATATTGGAGGTGATGCGCGATATTGATAAGGTAGCACCCATTGATGCCCGCGTGCTGATAACCGGTGAAAACGGGGTGGGTAAAGAATTGGTAGCGCGCCGCATACATGAGCTAAGCAACCGCCGCCAAAAGACCATTATTGAAGTAAATTGTGCCGCCATACCGGCAGAACTTATTGAAAGCGAACTGTTTGGGCACGAAAAGGGTGCCTTTACGGGTGCTGATAAGCAATACATAGGCAAGTTTGAGCAGGCACATGGCAGCACCCTTTTCCTTGACGAAATAGGCGATATGAGCCTTAATGCGCAAGCTAAAATGCTGCGCGCCTTGCAAGAAAATAAAATCACCCGCGTGGGTGGCACTAAAGACATAGCGGTAGATGTGCGCATTATAGCAGCCACCAATAAAAACTTGCAAGCTGAAGCTGCTGCGCAGCGTTTTCGCCTTGACCTTTATCACCGCCTTAGCGTAGTGCCCATTAAAGTGCCTTCGCTGAATGATAGGCGGAGCGATATACCGCTATTGGCACTCCATTTTTTAACCAAAATAGCCTCTGACCTCAAGCAGCCGGACAAACAGTTGGCACCGGAAGCACTTACTATGCTCCAAAACAAAAATTGGGGGGGCAACATTCGCGAGCTTCGCAATGCTATTGAAAGGCTAATCATATTGGCGGATAATGCTACCATTTCAGCCAAAGATGTAGAAAAATATGTGCTTTCTTTAGACTAATTTCGCTGTTGTTCCACAAATCACATCATTATGCCAAAAGCCTGTTTTATAGGGGGTCATAAAAACTACCAAAGCCGACAAATACTGTAAAAGACTCCATTTTGAGCTAATAAATTCTCTAATACCCAAGCGTATAAGAAAAGCCATTACCCGTAAATTGCATTTCGCTCATAATGCGTTGCCACTTTTTGTCGCTTTTTTGGTGTTTGGCGTAGGTAATGTTGCTGAATAGGAGCATAAACACGCCTTGCAGTGCCATAGCGGTGCCGGCACCGCGGTAGAGGTCTTGTTGGTCGCCTGCGGTTTTGGCTTTGGAGGTGAGGTATGCGCCATAGCCTGCGGTAAGGGCACTGATGCCCATGGTGGCTAAGAGGTGGTTTTTGTTGCCGGAGTATAGATTGTAGGCTTGTGTGCTGCCGTAGTGTGTTTTGCTTTGGTGGCGGCACTGCAATAGCCAATAGCCTGAAAAAGCGGTTTGCACTAAGCCAAAGGCAATGCCGGTTTGGTAAAAATAGCGGGTATCGGGTTGGGTGGCTGCTATTGCGCCTATAGTGCCTGCTGCGGTGCTTATTAGCCCGCCTGTGCCTAAAAGTATTGCTCCATTGGCATTGACCAATATGCGCTCTTGGTGGTAGGCTGCAATGGTGTCTCTAAAAGAAATAGCCCCGCCTTGCGCCTGCGCCGGAGGTGCAAGCCATGTATAAAAACCTATTGTTATAAAAAAGAGGACTACTTTCAATATGGCAGTGCTTATTTTACTTTGGTAATTTTAAGCATATTGGTGGGCTTATGCTCATGTACGGGGGTGCTGCCGGTATTCACTATGACATCGCCGGATTGTAGTAGCCCCATGCTTTTGAGTATATCTATTTGGTCGTTTATGGTTTCGTCTATGTTTTCTTCTTTGTTGTAGTAAAAGGCAGTAACGCCCCAGCTAAGGCTAAGCTGGTTGATAAGGGACGGATTTTTGGTGAAGATATAGAGCGGTGCGTGGGGGCGGAAGCTGGACAGCATAAAGCCGGTATAGCCGCTTTGGGTCATGCCGATAAGGGCATTTGCCTTTACTGATTTGGCTATTTCGCAGGCACTATAGCACAGGGCATCGCTAAGGAAGGAGGGCGAATGCGGCTGTGGCACAAGGTTGCGGTTATATACAATGTCTTCTTTTTCAACTTCGCGAATAATGTTTGCCATAGTGCGCACTACTAATGACGGATATTGCCCCATGGCGGTTTCGCCACTTAGCATAACGGCATCTGCGCCTTCTAACACGGCATTTGCCACGTCTGTAATTTCGCTACGGTTGGGGCGGGTGCGGTCTATCATGCTTTCCATCATTTGGGTGGCAATAATCACGGGTTTAGCACGGTGAATACACTTGCGCACAATGTTTTTTTGTATCATAGGCACTTGCTCTAAGGGTAGCTCCACGCCTAAGTCACCCCTTGCCACCATTACGGCATCGCTTGCCAATATTATTTCGCGTATGTGCACCAAAGCCTCCGGCTTTTCAATTTTCGACACAATTTTGGCATTGCTGTTTTTGCTCTTCAAAATGGCTCTTAATTCATGCACATCTTGGGGCTTTCTTACAAAGGACAGGGCTACCCAGTCAATGTCTTGGCTGATGATGAAGTCTATATCGCGCAGGTCTTTGTCTGATAGCGAGGGTAGGGAAATGGCTGTTTCGGGCAGGTTTACACCTTTTTTAGACGATAGCACGCCATTGGTTAGTACTTCTACTTTTACGCGGTTGTCGGGTGTAATTTCGCGCACCAATACTTCTATTTTACCATCGTCTAACAGTATTTTTTCATTTACTTTAACGTCTGCCGAAAAGGACGGATAGCTAATGTAAATATTGTCAAGCGTGCCGATACATTTTTCGTTGGTAAAGTAAAAATGGTCGCCTTTTTTGAGGTCTAATTCGTTGTTGGCAATGTCGCCCACGCGTAGTTTAGGACCTTGCAGGTCGGCAAGTATGGCAATGTGAAACGGAAATTCTTCGTTAATGGCTTTAATGTGGTCTATAACCGCTTTGTGCTGCTCATGCGTTCCGTGAGAAAAGTTGAGGCGGAACACATTTACGCCGGCATGTACAAGGTCAAGCAACTTGTCGTAGGTGTTGCTGGCGGGACCAACGGTGGCAATAATTTTGGTTTTGTGTAGCATGGTAGTTTGCCGTATTTATGGCAAAAGTACTGAAGCCTGCCACTATATTTATTACCT
The DNA here is from genome assembly GCA_010021705.1 of Chitinophagia bacterium. GTDB lineage: Bacteria > Bacteroidota > Bacteroidia > Chitinophagales > Chitinophagaceae > RGMU01. The sequence continues at coordinate 3,809 of RGMU01000048.1, forward strand.
TATTCTTATGGTTTTGTTAATTATAGTTTAACAAATATTTGTGTGTAGTAAAGTGTGCCTGCCTTTGAGGCAGCAATGCCTATGCCAATGTGGGTAAAATTGCCTTCTATGTTTTTGCGATGGTCGGGGCTGTTGAGCCACATTTGGAACACTTCTTGGGCTGTTTTAGCTCCAAAGGCTACATTTTCGCCAAATCCGGTGGCTTCTTTTTCTTTTTTTCTTATTGCCTGCACTCTATTGCTAAACCCGTCATGCCCAAATTGGGTGGTTTTATTTGCCATGTTTTCTGTGTGTTTTTGTGCCTCTGCGCCGGCAAGGCTATGGGAGGTAAGGGGGGCAAGGTGAAGGCTGTCGCGGTGCCGGTTTACCAATTTAATGATTTCTGCCTTTAGGGCACTATAATCAGGCTTTAGCATGGCTTTAGCCTTTTTTATGGGCAAAAGTAGGAGTAGCGTAATAATCAACAGCAGGGTGGAAATATTAATTACCGGTATTTTGTTCATGCAGCGCAGCAAATATTACACAAAGGTAGGTAATATTAGGGAAACATGTGCCCTATCCGCTATAATATTTGCTGGTTAAAAAGCGTGTGGGGTTTATGCTCGCCATTTGCTGCCAGGCGGTATTGTTTTTAACGCTTAACGGGTAATACCTTTTTCAACAAATCGAACCAAAACGGAGCACCTAAGCTACCGGCAAAGGCACTTAATAAATAGCCAATCAGCTTAGTTAGCAAATAGATAATCCACACCCAAACAGATTTCTTTTCTATTGGCTTAGCACCGGTATTTTTACCTATTTCACTCATCAAATTATAGGAAAACCCCACAGGCAGTTCTGCTGTTTTTGCTAAAGAGTCCATTTCTTTAAGGTAAAACGTGAGGGAGTCTAATTTTTCCTGCGTTTTAGCCATAGCGACTGTATCTACTTTGGCTTTGTCGCTATCTGCGTTATCCGGCGTGGCAGAACCTTGTGCAATTAATGTAGAGTCTGTTTTGCGCTGCTGCTCCACTAATCTTTCAATGTTGGTGCTGTTGTTTTCGTAATGGCTAAATATGGCTTTTCTGGTATTTTCATTACCTTTCAATAAGTCAAATAGCTGCACACTATCTACATTCACTATGATTGCCAAAATAAGTGCCAGCCAAAAAATGCGCTGCCTTGTTTTTTTCTTATACCACACCCCTATCCGCTTTTGCAAGCCTTCATACCAATCGTCTATATTAGCGTGCAGCGCAAGGTACAGCTTAGCCTCGTTTATAGTGTTATCGGGGTTCATGGAGGCTGCTTCGGCATTGCTAAGGGCAGCTTTTAGCATACCTACCAAATTGCCTGGTTCTAATTGGTGAACGGCTGTGTAGAGTCGATTAAGCAATGGGTTATTGTACCGCTGCGGAGTGTTTTCCGTTTGCTGCATTTTAGCTGCATGGGTATCGCTCACCACGTCTATTAGTGCTTTAGTAAATGTAGCATTGCTAATTTCTCCGGCAGGCTTGTTTTCACTTCTACTAAGCATTTCTACAGAGCTGTGCATATACACCAACGAAGCCCAATTTATGCCATTGGCTTTGTCGTGTAGCTGATTGAACAATTGCTTTTTCATAAATTTGCCCTTCTCTGATAGCCAAGAAGTGCTTGCATCATAAATCATGCTGCAAATCAGTGCAAAGAGCATCCAAACAATACCTACTGCCAATAGTGCCGATAAAAACGGAATGCTGTCAAAGTTCATTGTTAATGTTATTTAAGCGTGAGAAAATTATTTTTAAAAATTGGTGCTGTAAGGGTGGTGTATTTTTAACATTTATTTTTTTAAATTGGATACAAAAAATTTTTACACACCATAAATTGGATATAAAAACATGCCCATAGCCACAAAATTGGGGGGTATTTTTGTGAAAAAGCAAAAAAAGTGAGGCAGAAAAATCTATGATAGAACGTTTATCTGCCTGTGATAGAACATTATACCGCAGATTTTAGTAGTTTTGCGGGTTATAAACATTGCTGTTTCGTTATGGAATTAAAACATTTTGTGATAGCCCTATTCTGTATCATTAGCTTAAACGCGTGCAACATAGCCGACCAGCACGAGGCACAGTTGTTTTATAAAAGCACGTCTGCCATTACGGACTCGCTGCATATTGTTACCTTAAATTGGCACAATAAGCTCCGGCAAGCCATTCAAACCAACAATTATAGCGACCTAAATGCCGAGCGCGTAAAAATGGGTAAATACATTGCTGCCTCGCGCAACACAGTTGCCAACATTAAGCTGAATAAAGACAATGAAAAAATAACCACCACGCTTGCTGCACTACTGAACAAGCAGTCTCAAAAGGTGTCGGAGGTGTATCCGTTGTTTGAGTTGATGGGTAGCTACACCCCACAACCGGTGTTAGACAAAGCCATAGCCACCCTTAGCACTGACCTGTATGACGAGACACAAGCCCACAAAGCACTTAGAAAAAGCCTTGATGCCTACAAAAAAAAGTATGGCATAAAATAAAGATAGCGGGCTTGCTTAATTTAGCTTAACTTTACGGCTGAATTTTTTATTACCATGCGCTATCTATTTTCCTTATTATCGGCTCTGTGCCTGTTCTCCACTATCACTTTTGCCCAAGAGATGCCTGTGGCAAACCTAATGCCCTGCCATGCCTCGGGCTTGTCTTTTGCTAAAACAACGGTTTTAGACCCTATAGAAGACAAATATGACGTTAAATATATGAAGCTGAACCTAAACGTAACCAACGATACGGCTTATATATGGGGCGATGTTACCACAAAAGCAGTGGTGGTACAGTCGCCATTTACGCAATATGCGTTTGAGCTTGACAATGCACTTACTATAGATTCCGTGCTGTTAAACGGCTCATTAGTAAGGGACTCGGGCACTTTTACGGGCTTGCGGTATATCAACCTTAGCGGGAGCGGCTTTGCTGTGGGCACTGCGTTTACGGTGCAGGTGTTTTATCACGGTACGCCGCGCCCGGCTTCATCTACCATGGGCTTAGGGGGCTTTTTTAACCAAACCTCCGGCAGATGGGGCAACAAAGTAACCTATTCGCTTAGCCAGCCGAGTGGTGCATATTATTGGATGCCGTGCAAGCAATCGCTAACCGATAAAATAGACAGCTGCGATGTGTGGGTAACGGTGCCCGATACGCTAAAAGCCGGCAGCAATGGCGTGTTGGTACGCACTACCACCCTTTCCGGCAACAGAAAACGCTTTGAATGGAAAGAAAAGCACACCATAGACTACTACCTGATATCGGTAGCAGTGGCAAACTATGTGGACTATACCTATTATATGCACTTTACGGGCAGCACCGACTCCATGCCCATTCAAAACTATGTGTATAACAATGCCGGCACATTGCCAACTTTTAGAGCCGTGATAGACAGCACGGGGCTTATGATAGATTATTTTTCTTCCCTTTTTGGGCGATATCCCTTTTCAGACGAAAAATACGGGCATAGCATGGCACCCATTGGCGGTGGTATGGAGCACCAAACCATGACCACATTGGGCTTTTTTAACGCCCCCCTCATTGCCCATGAATTGGGGCATCAATGGTGGGGCGACAATGTTACCTGCGCCTCATGGGCAGATATTGCCATGAACGAAGGCTTTGCCTCCTATTGCGAATATATTTTCCACGACCATTTTGAAGGGCACAATAGTGCTTTGTATGACATAGACCGCCGCCAAACCGATGTTAAAAGGTATCCGGGAGGCATCATATACACCCCGCGTGATACCACTACGGGGCGCGTATTTGATTCACGCCTTACATACAATAAAGGAGCGTGTGCGCTACATACCTTGCGGGGCATCATTAATAATGACGCACAGTTTTTTACCCTGCTTAAAAATTACCAAAACCGCTATGCTAACGGGAATTCTATGATTAGCACCTTTCAAAACGAAACACGCGCTACAGTTGGTAGCATTATTGGCTCCATACCGATTGACACCTTTTTTAACCAATGGTACTATGCAGAGGGCTATCCGGTATATACCATGAGTTGGTATCAGGCAGATACAACGCTGTTTTTGCGCATTATGCAAACCACAACTGTGCCTGCCAGCGTTAGCTGCTTTACGCTACCCATAGAATTTACCTTACGCAGCACATCAGGCGATACGCTAATCAGGGTAGAAAACCATCTGCCCGACCAGCGATACCAAATTCCGTGCACCAAACGCATTACCTCGCTTATAGTTGACCCTAACTATTGGCTGATATATGACTTATTGGGCATTACCAAAGACCCTACCTTAGCCCTTAACTCGTTAAGCTCTTCTGCGCCATATTTAGTGAGCAATCCGGCTTCCACCGCTTGGACTATTGAGCAATTACCTGCCGGCAGCGCGGTAAATCTGTATTCGTTAGAAGGTAAGCTGCTATGGACAGGCACTGCGGCATTGCACAGCATCAACATACCTGCTGAAGCATTGCCTGCGGGCATGTACATAGCAGAAATTAAGAATGATGCCGCTCCGGTGCGCCTAAAATTGGTAAAAACTGCTCAATAATAGAGAAATATAAAAAATTAACATTTTTGTGGCTACTACTAAGCCGGTAAACCAAACTATTGCCTAAAAAATGAGGTCTTATAGGTAGCAGGCAAGCCAAAAGTGCTATAAAACAACCGAAAATAGGGGCATGAAAAAAATTTTTTGAGCTAATTTTTGCTAAGTCCAAAAAAAATACGGTTATTTGTGGAAATGTGGCTAAATAGGCTTTACTTTGCCCTAAAAATTAATAAAACACGTTTATAGAGTACAATAAATATATTTGCAAATATGAAGATAAATAAAATAGCATCTGCTTTTTTGGGTATTGCAGGATTGGTAGCTGCGGGCAGCGATTTATATGCGCAAGACATTCACTTTTCACAATTTGATATGCAGCCGCTTACCATAAATCCGGCATATACCGGCATGTACTATGGCAAAAGCCGTGCCAATGCCATATACCGCCGCCAATGGGCAAGCGTTACCGTTCCTTATGTAACTTATGGCGTATCTGCCGATATGCCGGTATATAGCAACGACCAAGGCGACTATTTAGCCACCGGTATCCAGCTATTTAACGATGTGGCAGGAGACGGTAATTTAACCAACTTTACCGGGCTTGCGTCTGTCGCATACCACAAAACACATGCCGGTAGCGATGAGTTTCATGGTTCTGACCTTGCATTAGGCTTTCAAGCCGGCTATGCGCAAAAAAGCATAGACCTGAGTAAGCTATTTTTTGCCGATGAGTTTTTTAACGGTAGCTATTCACAAGCCACTTCGCAAGAATACGGCTTAGGCTTAGGGCAATCGGTAAATACATGGTTGGTGAACGTAGGTGTTTGTTTTTCTAAGGCTGCCGGTCAAAACTTTAGCTACACCATAGGTGGAGCAGCCTATAATCTCAATAAGCCTAACGAGGCACTTAGCCAAAAAAGAGCACAAGATGCGGGCTTAGATATGCGCTATACCGCATTGGTAAGTGCTATATGGGCAATGGGTGATGGACGTTTGAGCTTCCGCCCTTCGTTCTTCTACCAATATCAGGCTACGGCTACTGAAATGATAGGCGGTAATGAATTTCACTATTCTTTGACCGACAAAAACACAGAGCTTCAATTTACGCCTGCCGTTTTTGTAGGGCTATATACACGTACCGGTGATGCCGCCATGGTAACGCTTGGCGCA
>RGMU01000471.1 GCA_010021705.1 Chitinophagia bacterium
TAAGGGTGAAGTTCCTGAAGAAGAGTACTTAATCCCGATAGGTCAAGCTAAAATTGTAAAGCCAGGTACAGCCGTTACCTTGGTTAGTTTTGGTAAAATGATGAAGGTAGCTTATGCAGCCGCTGCGGAATTAGAAAAGCAAGGGCAATCTGTTGAAGTGATCGATTTGCGTTCTGTTCGCCCTATAGATTATAAAACTGTAGTGGAATCGGTAAAGAAAACGAACCGATTAGTTATATTGGAAGAAGCATGGCCATTGGCAAGTATTTCATCTGAGGTAGCCTATCATGTTCAACGCTATGCATTTGATTACCTAGATGCACCAGTAAACAGAGTAACTTCAAGAGATGTGCCATTGCCTTATGCACCTACTTTGATTGAAGAAATTCTACCAAATGTAGAACGTACCGTTAAAGCATTAAATGCGGTTTTGTATCGCTAAAACATATTAAACCATCTTTAGAGAAGTTCTTGCTACAAGCTGGCAAGGACTTCTTTTTATATCTATGGCCTTCATTTTAAGTATTGAAACTGCAACAGCTGCTGGTTCAGTTGCCCTACATAAAGATGGGGTGTTGCTGGCTAGTTTCTTTTTGCTGGATCAGAACAGCCATAGCCGAACCATTGCTCCAGCCATAGATTTTGCCTTAGCCCAAGCCCAAATTACCTATAAAGATTTGGCAGCTATTGTGGTAAGTTCAGGCCCGGGTAGTTATACGGGTTTGCGTATAGGTGCAAGTTTGGCAAAGGGCTTGTGTTTCTCCTTAAACATTCCCTTAATTGCCCTACCTACCTTAAAAATAATGGCAGTAGGGTTACAGCCTTTCAATACCGCAGGTTTTGATTTCATGCCTATGATGGATGCCAGAAGAATGGAAGTGTATACGGCTATTTATAGCTTTCAAAATAGCTTAGTAGAAGAAATACCTGCACAGCCATTAATTCTGACGGAAGAAGAAAGAGTGGTTACATTTATTGGCAATAGAAAATTAATAATAGCTGGCGATGGAGCTGAAAAGGCTACCCAACTTAAATTAAATCCTAATATTTTCTTTGTTCCGAATTACCACCCAAGTGCTGAATGGATGGGCGCTTTGGGTTTTGAGGCGTTTAACCAGCAGCAATTTGCAGATTTGGCCTATTTTGAGCCGTTTTACATGAAAGAACCCA
>RGMU01000472.1 GCA_010021705.1 Chitinophagia bacterium
ATGGGCAAAAACTGTGTTTTATGGAGTGTGTGTATTTTCATTGTATAACTATGAAGTGATGAACCATTTTATATTAATAAATGCCTAAGCGATGTTTGCAGTATGATACAATTAATAAACTTATCTTTTGAAGTCCGGGTATTCTAATACGTTCCTGCATAACGCGTTTTGCCGGTATTCGTTTTATTTTTTTGAATAGGGCATAGTAGTAAATGTAGGCTACATACACGCCAAACCTTGAGCTATCAGGCAGCTTTTTTATGCCTGACAATGCCTCTCTAAAGTCTTGCTCTATATCCCGTTCTATTTCATCTTTTTCTATTTCGGCAAAATTGTTAAAATTTACGTTAGGAAAATAAACTCTACCAAGCTCTTCAAAGTCATTTTTTATATCCCTTAAAAAGTTCACCTTTTGAAAAGCCGCGCCTAACTTCATGGCGGTAGGTTTCAAAAAGTTATACAAAGCATCGTCATTGTTGGTAAACACTCGCAAGCACATTAGCCCTACAACTTCTGCAGAACCTAATATATAGGTTTTATAAGTGTCTAAGGTATATTGTTGTTGGGTAAGGTCTGCTTCCATGCTGTCTAAAAAGCAGGTTATTAACTCGGCTTCAATACCATATTGTTTTACATAATTTTGAAAGCTATTGATGATAGGATTAAGGCTAATACCCCTCTCAATACCTTTCCAAGTATCGTTCTTAAACTCATTTAATAGCTCGCGTTTGTTGTAGTTATGAAATGTGTCCACTATCTCGTCTGCAAATCTTACAAATCCATATATCGCATAAATGGCATTTCTTAGCTCTTTGTTTACACAATAAATACCTATGGAAAAGCTGGTACTATAAGATGTGGTAGTAATTTTAGAGCATTTTACACAAACGTTGTCAAATAGTTGTTTCATCATTTTGCAGTGCTTATTTGTTTCATCAGCAGCTGAATGTGCGTCTACTTGCTTATCCTATTCGGGTCCATCTTTTCGCTCTCTGGGCTGTATTTCGTTTAACCTGTGTGGCTCTAGCGCGCCTTTTACTTGTAACCTTCAGGGCTATAACCGCACTCTTACCTTAATTAATGCTTCAACTTGTGCATTATATCAACGTCAGATTCCCCGAAATGAAACGCCAATTGTTCAAGCTGTGCCTTGGGCCTTAAGCAGACCGC
>RGMU01000473.1 GCA_010021705.1 Chitinophagia bacterium
AAAGGTATATACCGGGACAACCATTGGAAACGGCTGCAAAGTGGGTGGCGAGGTGAGCAATGTAGTATTTTTTGCGAATAGCAATAAGGGGCATGACGGATTTTTAGGTAATTCAGTGATAGGAGAATGGTGCAATTTAGGGGCAGATACTAACTGTTCTAACCTAAAAAATAACTATGACAAAGTAAAAATATGGGACGAAACCGAGCAAAAATTAGTAGCAACAGGGCTAACCTTTTGCGGATTGCTAATGGGCGACCATTCCAAATGTGGTATTAATACAATGTTCAACACGGGTACTGTGGTGGGTGTATCTTGCAACATATTTGGAGCGGGATTTCCGCCTAAGTACATACCTTCTTTTTCATGGGGAGGCAGCGATGGCTTTGAGCTATACCAATATGACAAAGCTATGGAAACCGCTGACAGAATGATGGCAAGACGTGGCAAAGCCATGAGCGAAGACGAAAGAAATGTTTACTACTTGCTATACAGCAACGCAGCACAACCTCGAACTAAGTAACTTAAATTTTTAATTAACAAATAATAAATACCATAAATATGCGTAAAAAAATAGTTGCAGGCAACTGGAAAATGAATATGACTATGGGCGAAGGCAGCGATTTAGTAAATGAGTTGCTGGTAGAAATGCCAAAATTGAATGAACATAAGCAGGTGGTTATTGCACCCACATTTGTGTTACTATCTCAAACTTTCAGCCAATTAGAAAGTACGGCTTATGTACAGTTAGGAGCACAAGACTGCCACACCGAAGCCAATGGAGCTTATACAGGCGAAGTATCTGCGGGAATATTGAAAAGCGCGGGAGTGCAATATGTGATTATTGGGCACAGTGAACGCAGACAATACCAAAATGAAACAGACGAGGTATTGCTCAAAAAAGTGAACCAAGCACTGAACAATGGCATGGAGGTTATTTTTTGCTGTGGCGAGCCATTATCGGTAAGGGAGGCAGGTAATGAAGAAGAGTATGTAAAGCAGCAAATAGTGGCTGTGTTAGCCCAAATGAACCGCGAAAGGCTCAAGAATGTAACCATAGCTTACGAGCCAATATGGGCAATAGGTACCGGGAAAACAGCCACTACGGCACAAGCTCAAGCCATGCACGCGCACATAAGGCAAGTAATAGCCACGCAGTTTGACGAAGA
>RGMU01000474.1 GCA_010021705.1 Chitinophagia bacterium
TAACAATACGGCCACCGACCGACGCAATGACGTCCGAGCCAGCGTCTGCCCTAATATCTAGACCATGATGAAAGTAGGGTTCACCGCCGTAATTTTGGTAGCTTGCCGTATTGTGACCTATGGACTGAACATGGACTGGCCATGGATGGCGATTAAGATTAGTATTATTGGCTGTTGCTGTTGCCAAGCCTATGTAGTTAGGTGTGTAAGTTTTTTCAGCAAAGGCGTCATTTTTTTGAGCCGTAGATATAGTTTCTAAATTTATTCCAAATTTATTGTTGGGTGAAGATGTTGAATGGTTTGGGGCAGGTCCGCAGTTAAATAAGCTTAGTGAAGCTAATAATATAAAAGTATCGACGCGCAGCATCATGACAGGCCTCCAAAGCTAGATGAAAGGGAGATACCTTTATATGATAGCACATCTGAAATATTTTTTGCCCCGGATAATTTACGCAATTTCAATACAAATTGTGATTGTGTCGCGGTGATTCAATTAAATTCTTGTTTTTATGTTGTGATTTTCAAATTCCTTACTAAGCTTTCCTGTCAGGGCAAGCCAGCACATTTTCCAGTCGGCTAAAAAAGAATAGATGGGGTATCTGAATGTGGCTGGGCGATTCTTCTCAAACAGAAGATGTCCAAGCCAAGCTGGTCCATAACCAAAAAACAGAGCGGAAACGAGAAAAGCACCCCTCGCTGAAAAAATAAAGAGCGCCAAACTTATAAGAGCTAATGCTGATCCTGCATAATGAAGAGTGCGACAGCCTCTGGATGAATGTGCACTTAGGTAAAAGGTCCAAAAATTATTGAACGATTTCACGTTTTGGGACCTTTAAAGCAGCAAAATAAGAAATGTCAGGGTGCAAATGATCCGCTTCCCCAATTGGTTAAAATCTGGATAGTAGATGAAGGCAACTTGCCGGAAGGCGGCATCGTACCAGCGTTAATTCTAACCATTATGCTACCAAAATTGTTTTTAACTGTTGTGTAATTCGAGTACGGCACATGGCAATTTGTGCATTTATTTATCATAATCGGCTGCACGTCACTCAAAAATGAGACGGTCGCGGTTGGTGTTCCGGTAGTTGAAGTACCAGTGGTTGAAGTACCAGTAGTAGAAGTACCAGTAGTAGAAGTACCAGTAGTAGAAGTACCAGTAGTAGAAGTAC
>RGMU01000475.1 GCA_010021705.1 Chitinophagia bacterium
AATACTTAAAGTTATTTAAAACTGTAAGTAAGTTAAAATATTGGACTGCAGGATGCCCTGCACTTTCCCGTAATTCTTCAGGAAATACTTCACATTTTCCTTTTACATCATCTGAAACTGGCTTTAATGGCCTTTGGTAAAAAATGATTTCGTCTCTAAGCCTAATTTGTAATTCATCGGTTAGAATTTCAGGATAGTACTGCTTTTGAACTTCCCATAGGTAGTTAAATTCGTCTTTAAACCATTTACGGAGAGTATAGCGTGCCCTTATTCTGCTGTATTCGTTTTGTCCTGGAATATGTTGGATGCTTGCCAAATACGCACCAATAGTAGGTAAGCCGCTTTTTTCCCACTCCGCTTCAGTGGAAGATATACCCATTATGTGCACGCCATTTAAATCGCCCCCTGCATAAAGCCCTTTAGCTTCGGAGTCATTACCCACGCTTCTGTAACCTCTTCTATGGGCCATTTGAAGCCATATTCTGGCAAGTTCCTGCGGTTCAAGCTTTTCTGAAATCCCTTTGGTTCTTAACTGATAGGGATTTAGGTTGCGAAACCTTTCATAGGCTTCAGGATCTTCTGGCCAAAAATTAAGGGCAGGGATATTCTTCAGGGTATTCATTAAAGATAGTTTCCTTCTCCGCCTTCTGAATTTAAGCCTGCGTTGCCCTCTTGCCTCTCTTCGAACCGCACTCCTACTTACTTCTTTAGTTTGTCCATAATTTTCCACACCTTGTTGAAAAATACGGACACCCATATCAATAATCTCTTGGGTGTTTTCATTTATTAGAGCCCACCCTACAGAATTTGAACCTAAGTCTAATCCTAAAATCATAGTTTTTTGTTTAAATTGTAAAGCAATATACAAAAGCTAAAAAAAAATTTGCCAATTAATTATTTAGCGGTATATTTGCAGTGATGAGCCCACTTCACAATAAGACTTTATGTCGCAAGTACCCCAGCAATGGGGTTTCTTTTTTTTTACCCCCCCCCCACAAACAAAAACACCCAGCAACTGCTGGGCGTTTTCTATTATTTTACAATTCGCCTATAGGCCTAGCATAGCATCTAAGGTATTGGTGGCTACGAAGTGGTAGTTTGGTCTGGCTTCTTGGTAGAGGGCTAGGGTATAGGGTAGGCCACGCTTTTCCAGGAGTGCTTTATAGAGT
>RGMU01000476.1 GCA_010021705.1 Chitinophagia bacterium
ATTATCAATGCCGGCAGAGATACTGCCATGCAAATAGCAGCCATGAACCCATTAGCCGTAAGCCCGGAAAGCGTTTCGGAAGAAACCATTGCCCGTGAAAAAGCCATTGCCATGGAAGTAGTAGCCACTGAAGGCAAAACCGGCGATATGGCTGAAAAAATAGCTATGGGTAAGCTTAACAAGTTCTTCAAAGAAAATACGTTATTACCACAAGCATTCGTTAAAGACTCAAGCAAAACGGTAGCCGATTTCTTAAAATCAGTGCACAAAGACCTTACCGTTACCTCCTTTACTAGAGTAGCCATAGGCGGATAAGCTGTAACTTAATTTTAATTTTTTATACAAAAAGGCTGTCCAAAAAAGGGCAGCCTTTTTTGTATGAACTATGATTTATGGGAAGGATACTATTATTTTTTGATAGCTATTTTTATTAGCGCAAATAAAATATTCAATGTAATAACTAGACTCGGTTTTTAGGCACTAAAGGGTTACGATGGTTATGCAATATACCAATAATCACTATTTTGTGTGCGTTATCGTCAATAAAATAATAAACTGCATAAGGGAAAATGGTAGCATTAGCTAATCTTACATTTTTATATCTTACTGCATGTATGTAAGGGTTCATTAGTAAGCGCAATATTGTATTTTTTATATCGTAGGCAAATGTTTTTTGCAAACCTTGCTTTTGATTTTTATACCATTCCTTTGCTTCTTTTACATCTAATAAAGCCTCTTCCAAATACATTATTTGGTATTTCATAAACCGTATAGCTAATCTTTGTCTAATTCATGTAAAAGCCCTTCTATGCTATTTAACTTATCCGGATTTTGAGTTATATTATCCAAACGGCTATCTATCCATTGTTTTTGTTCGTTGGTTAATATGCCGGTGTTATCGGCATCAAGGTCGGGATATTTATTTTTTAGCATTACCCAATCGCTAATTGAGATTTGAACGGCAATCGGTTCACCTGCATCATTGGAAAGATAATGAATAGACATAGAAACAAGTTGATTAGGCAAATATAAGTCTAATTTATGAAATTTATGCCGAGTAGTTTGTCTGAACTGTGATTTTTGGGAAGGGTGTGATTTTATGACATTTTATGAAAGTCTAAAAGACTTTCAATTTATTTAGCAC
>RGMU01000477.1 GCA_010021705.1 Chitinophagia bacterium
ATTACCTATCCGTTTAATGATTAAAGCAGGGGCATTGATCTTAGGGGAGTCCTCTCAAACTACCCATCAACCGATGACTATGCGATAATAACCCATTTTTTGTTGTAATAAAGGAAGATGTTGTGATTCATTTTATACTTATATCGATGTTAGCACTCACCTTAATTTGTATCGTGGTGATGTTTAAACAACTTCGGGAACAAGGTAAAACAGTATTATCCCTAAAACAATATTTGCAACTCACTTTTAGTGGTGTTATAGCATTTATTGCAGATACGATTGGTGTTGGCAGTTTTGCTGTTAATATTGCGCTCGCAAAAGCATTGAAAACCTTTGAAGATGAAGAATTACCACCCATGGTCAATGGTGCACAGATTATACCTGGTGCACTTGAGTCAATTTTTTTCATGAAAGTCGTATCCGTGGATATCACCACTTTAGTGGTTCTAGTATTCGGTACTTGCTTGGGTGGCTTATTAGGAGGGCATATTGTCAGTCGTTTAAGTAAACAAGCGATTCGTTTCATGATGGTATGCTGTTTTGGGTTAATCATGATGCTTTTATTGTCCAAACAGATGAATTGGTTACCCGTCGGTGGGGAACTTGTTGCATTAGACTCTTGGAAGCTTGTTGTTGGGTTTTTTGCCATGGTTATTTGTGGAGCATTGACCTCAGCGGGCATAGGATTATTTGCAATGGTGCAAGGCGTATTGTTTCTGTTAGGGGTATCTCCAGCAGTAGCATTTCCGATTATGACCACAGCTGGTGCAATGCAACAACCATTAACAACGCTTGTGTTTTTAAAACAAAGAAAAATTCCTTTGAAAAAAACACTCATGGTAAGTATGGGGGGGTGTATAGGGGTTTTAGTGGTGATACCTTTTTTCTCAAGTATTAGTACCAGTTGGTTACATAATCTGCTTATTTGTATTTTAACTTATAATATCTTAATGATTGGTCGTGCTTTTTTGAAAGAGCATCATCAACTAAAGGGTTATGAGTTTTCTGCTGCATAGGGGATGATTGAGTTTATTAAAGCCTCATCTTTAAATCAATGAGGCTTTAAGGTGGTAAATATTGCAATCACCCTTTTTCAAGAATCTAAGGCCTCAATTCTAATTGACTTGCAGGAGGGGTTAGA
>RGMU01000478.1 GCA_010021705.1 Chitinophagia bacterium
GGGAACTGCAGCTAATTCCTCTTTTTCAGCACTTGGCGGAAGCTTAATTCCCTCCCCAGCTTTGGTAAAATTTATTGCTGCTAAACCAATAAATAGAGCAAGTGTAGTTACTACTTCAAAGTAGATAAGTGCCTTTAAACCCATCCTACCTATTTGCTTGAGGTTACTATGCCCAGCTATGCCAAAAACTAAAGTACCAAAAAGCAAGGGCGCAATAATGGTTTTGATAAGCTTTAAAAATACTTTGCTCACCACCTTTAGGTTAACAGCAAAGTCTGGGAAGTCGTACCCGATTTCAGCACCCACCACCATAGAAATCAAAATCCACGTAGTAAGATTCCTTTTTAAAACCCCATAATAGCCTAAAATAGCTAATGCAACACATCTGGCTACCATTAATACACCACTATTGATAGGGTACCATCCTTGACCTTGCAAAAAGTGCAATAATAAGGCTATTAAAGTAGCCCCGTAAAAGCCAAACAACAGCTTCGCTAAAATAGGACTATTTACTTTTTTATCTGGGTTGGAATTAGGTAATGGTTGGTGCATAAAACAAAATTACAAATTTAGTCCTCAGGTTTTTGCAGTTAGCCCTGCGGTTCCTAACTTAAAGGAAAAATCGCAGCTATGGCCTTCACCGAAACCGTTCCCATTTTAGTGCAAAATAATGCTGAATTAATTCCTTATTCTGAACAAATAAGGCAGCAATCTATGCGTTTCGAGGCAAAGCTCCATGAAATTGAGGCTTGGTCTGGTGGGCTAAATACTTTTTCTCAGGCCTATAATTTCTTAGGAATTAACTACGATAGCCAAAATAAAGGTTGGTATATGCGTGAATGGGCACCCAATGCTTGGAGCCTTTACTTAACTGGCGATTTTAACTTTTGGAACAGAACTGAACTTCCTTTCACCTTAATTGCTAATGGTATTTGGGAGATTTTTTTACCGGAAGATATTTGGGCAGAACGCTTCAAAAGGAATGAAAAATTCAAAATTACGGTAAACGCCCGCAACGGCTCCCACGACCGTATTCCTGCATTTGCCCAATATGTACTTCAAGACGAAAACACGAAAGACTTTTCAGCTTGCTTGTATTGGCAACCCAAATATGCATTTCAGCATTCCTCCCCCGTAAAAA
>RGMU01000479.1 GCA_010021705.1 Chitinophagia bacterium
AATAGATACGTTACCTTCTAAAGAACTAAATTGATTTTTATATATTTGATTAATAGAAGGACTCAACCCACTTCCAATGCCTGTATTAGAAGCGCTTGCATAGATGCTATATAGCGCGTCCAAACGCACCAATATATGCGGCATAGCTATTACAGTAAAGCCCAGTCCACCTTGAAAACCACTTTTATTAAAGTTGGTGTTTAGCAGTCCATAGACACCATTGTCAATGAGATTAAAGTTAGCTTGAGTGTATCCTATAAGCAAATGTCCGTCTGTATTAGGCGTAAACAAATATTTTGGAAGAACTCGCACACCCCAATTGTATCTCGCATTTTGCTTATATGACAAAGGAGGATGAGAAGCAGACATATTCAAGGCATTAGCATTAATAAATCCCTATACTCCTAAAACCACTGTTGTAGATAAACTATAATCATACCCAAGTAATCCTCCA
Source organism: Chitinophagia bacterium (assembly GCA_010021705.1). Lineage (GTDB taxonomy): Bacteria > Bacteroidota > Bacteroidia > Chitinophagales > Chitinophagaceae > RGMU01. The sequence goes on from RGMU01000479.1 coordinate 455, forward strand.
CCAACTAAACCAGTAGAACTCAACTGATGGGATTCTGGAACAATTAAATGAGATTCTGCGTCGATTATGTTTGAAAGACCAATATCACCGCCAACATAAACCCCTGATCTAGCTAATAAAGAAGCTGACTCCCCCATAGTGCCTGCATATAATAACTGTGCATTTAAAAACAAAACACCTAGAAAAGCGCTCTTAACCAATGTACGCAACGTCCGATTCATACTAAAATCCTCTAGCTAAATTTATAAACAAGCGTTAAATCACCCTCAAAGGTGGAAAAACGATTTCGATATGTTTGTACAACCTGTGGTGAAGTACTTGATAAACCATAGCTTGTTTGTGAACCATAATACGAGTACAACACATCCCCACGAAGGGCTAGATGTTTGCTAATCTCTGTTTTTAAACCAAGCCCACCTTGAATGCCACTGCGATTAAAACTATCACTAACAAAACCGTAATTTCCATTATCACGAATATTGAATCTACCATTAGAATAACCAATTAGTGCGTAGCCTACCGTTCCAGGGGAAATTTCATAGCCAGGTAATAACCTAAACCCAGCATCATAACGCAAATGTGTGCGATATGATGGATTTAAATTATAGTTTTGTTAAGTTGCAGCGTTTAAGCCTGTTGCATTAATAAATCCTTCCAAACCAAGCTTAACATGATTGTAAATGGTA
>RGMU01000480.1 GCA_010021705.1 Chitinophagia bacterium
TCCCGCAAATGTTTTTCTACTTTTTCAGCAATTATTTTTTTATTTTTTACTCCCTTGATTTTTAAACCATAAGCAATATTATCATAGATACTCATCGGCAGCGGAAAGGGTCGTTGCATTACCAGGCCCATTTTCATGCGTATCTGGGTAATGTCGTAGCGGTTGCTCAGCAAATCTTCGCCATCAATTTCTATAGAGCCATCCAGTTTAAGTTCGCTGTACAAATCGGTAAGGCGGTTCATACATTTTAATAAAGTGGTTTTGCCGCAGCCGGAAGGCCCGAGCAATACCGTTATTTTATTTTTGGGTATGGTCAGGTTTATGTTTTTGAGGATATGCGATTGTTTGCTGCGCACATTCAGGTTCTTAATGCTAAGTACGGGCACCTCTGCCGGTATATGCATGGCTGTTTGCTCATTTGTGTTTGTTTGCATGATGATGTTCATTTAATTTGATATTTACGATTGTAAGATGATTTATATTTTTTTTCTGTATAATAACCTGGCGGTAATGCTTACACAAAGTATAATAAATGTAAGCAGGATGGCAGCCGTATATGCACGGTTTTGCATATCCTCTGCAGGGGATTGCAACTGGTAATAAATAGTAAGAGGCAATGTAGCCGCCGGGTCGCTTAATTTTTCGGGAACATTATCGGTGTACCCTGATGTAAATAATACCGAAGCCGCATCGCCAATACCACGGCCAAATGCTAATAGCATAGCGGTGGCCAACCCGGGGAGGGCCTGCCTGAAATACACTTTGTAGGCAGTTTCTGTTTTGGTGCTGCCTAGTGCATACGATGCTTCCTGCAGCCCGATGGGAATGGTTTTTAAAACTTCATCCATAGCCCGTATCATAATGGGTGAAATCAGTGCAGCCACCGTTACAATACCTGCCCCGAGTGAATTCCGGTATCCGAGGTACATAAGAATTAAAAAACCAAATGCACCATATACAATGGATGGAATACCCCAGAGCACATCTAAGAAAAAGCGGATGCCAATTAATGCCCGTTTATATTTTATAAGATAAATATTAATGAATAATGCTACGGGAAGGCTTACAATAAATGCCAGTATAGTAGCCCCGATGGCGAGATAAAAGGAACCTGCAATAGCATTGAGAAAACCACCACCA
>RGMU01000049.1 GCA_010021705.1 Chitinophagia bacterium
GCCTAAATATGATCAGAAGCATCCTTATTACCTTGGTTTTTTCCTCTTGGGTGCTTATCAGGAAATTTTAGGTAATCGGCATAATTTATTTTCTAATACGTCGGTTATTGATATTAAACTGCATGAGTCTGGTCACTTCGATCTGACGATTGGTCAGTGTCATGCGACGATTTCAGAGGTTCTGGCGGAATTAAAATACAACAATTTGGACTTAATCGACAATTATCAGCAACTTTTACATCAACAAATACTTAATCCTACCGAGGTCGATTTCTATCTTCGCGAATTGAAGGATTTATTGATGCAAAGTACTTATTTAGCTATCAGGGATTAGGCTCTTGGACCTGTTCCTTGCAAAACGCATAGAGCGTTTGTGTAAATTCGTCTATTTTGAGTTCTAAGGCTTTTTCAAGCATTTTATAGGCTTGTGTATTACCTGTGTATTATTTTTTCTTGCAAAGATGAAAAATTAGCGTACCTTTGCAGCGGAGAGATGGCAGAGTGGTCGAACGCGGCGGTCTTGAAAACCGTTGACTCTAACAGGTCCGGGGGTTCGAATCCCTCTCTCTCCGCTTGGTCTTTTATAGGAATCCGGCTTCATGCCGGATTTGCCATTTTAAAGCAAAACGGAGCTATTTTTTCTTCTTATCGCCTATTTTGGCAAGCGTAGTGCCTTGCACAAGCATAGAAAACACCACTATGCCATAGACAGTTGTCAGCAAATAAGGCTGCACCGGTGATGCTGGCAACGCCAGCACCATAGCCAACGAAAGTCCGCCCCTTAGCCCGCCCCAGGTCAGTAAATTGATGGTTTTTAGGGTCATGTTCAACTTGCGGAAAAAGATCACCGAAGGCAACCATACCGACACCCAGCGCGAAGCAAGCGCAATGCCCACACCGGGTATGCACCACAGTAGCACATTATAGTCTGCCTTTAGGGCAAACAACTGAAACCCTACATATAAAAACAGAATGGCGTTTAACACAAACTCTATTATCTCCCACACCTTGTGCAGATAGTCTTTCGTTACAGCCGACACATACTTACCCAAAGATATGGTGTTGCCTATCATCAGCCCCATTACCACAATAGCCAACGCCCCCGATACGTGGAAATGCTCTGCAAGATTATAGCCACCCATTACTAAGGCGATGGTTATAAGTATTTCCACCTCATACCGGTCTATAGACTTAATAATTAACTGCCCCACAAACCCTAAAGCAAAGCCAAACGCTATGCCCCCTATACCTATTTGTAAGAAAGAAAGGCTTACCGTTGCAGCCGACAGTGTGGAGGCACCACCCCCCGCTACTGCACCTGCAAGGCAGGTATATAGCACCACCGCAATGCCGTCATTAAACAAGGCTTCGGCTGTAATCACTATCTCAAGCTCTTGCGACAGTGGCGATTTTTTGAGCAATGCTATCACTGCCACCGGGTCTGTAGGCGATATTATTGCTGCCAACAACGCACACTGCCCCAACGATACCGGCAAATGCAATAGCGTAAAAAGCCCCCAAAACAAAAGCGTGGAAATGCCCGCCGCTATCACCACACCCAACACCGCCAACAGGCTAATAACTTTAATGTGCTGCAACAGTAATTTAGTGTTAACATGAATAGCCCCAGCAAACAGCAAAAAACCTAACATCACTTTTAACAACAACTGCTGAAACGGCAACAACGTTATCATGCTTTCCACATTGGTTCGTATAAAAGGAAAATACCCGTGCCCCATTGTCATTATCACCGATGCAATAAGCGATAGCAGCATTGTACCAATAGTAGCCGGAAGTTTTAACCACTTAAAGTTGATATAGCTAAACAGTGCACATATACACACAATAAACGTTAGCAAATAATACAGTGCCATAGAACCAAAGTTTTATTGAACCCACACCTCATCGCAGGCTATCATTGGCTTTTTAGTATCGCTTTGCCTCCATTCCGGCAGTGTATTAGGGCATGTAGCGGTAATTCTTATATATTGCACTTGCGCATTTTTACCCGTATTCACCGCATATTGCTTAATAGTAGTATTATAGTGCTCGCCACCTGCAACGGGAATAATGGAGGAAATACGCTTATAATCAATCCCATTTTGTGAAACCTCAATAGTTACCTTTGAAGGTACGAATATCCAATGGCGCGGGTCATCTAAAAAATGAAAGTTCACGCTGTTTATACTCATCACACTGCCCAAATTTACCGTTGCTACCATAGATGTATTATAAAAGCACAGCCAATTATAGCTAAAATCGTTATAACCCATAGCCCCGTCTGTTAGCGTTTTATCACCGTTGGCAGGATAGTCTTCCACATAGCTGTTTTGAAAGCTCACTTTAGCATACAAGGCTTTAGAAGGTGTAACACCGGTTTTGAAAATCGCCTCCCACTCGGCTAAATACTTATCGGGTGATAGCCCGTCTTCGCTTAATTCCTTGACGCCTGCCTTTTTACAATTTTCTACAAACCGCTTCACCTTTTCCGCAAAGCCGGGTTTTACTATCCATTCACCCTTATCATCTTTAACAAATATGCCATATTTTTCTATGCCAAAAAAGCGTGCCTGTTGTAGCACCGTATAGTCTAAAGATAGCCTTATGCGCATCAGCCGCTGTGCATATAGCGCATTCCCCTCTGTGGCAGCTTCTGCCTTATCTAAAAGAGTACTGTACTCGTCTATTTTGCTTGGCGATAAGTAGGTCTTCCATTCGTTTACCGGATTGCCGTATATATCCAACTTTCTATGGCTACTCTCCCTGTTTGCCTGCAAAGCAGTAAGGTATTCACTAATAAAAGGGGCAGCTTTAGTGCCATAATAGTTCTTCAAAAAATAGTTGGTTAATGACGTAATGTCTGCTTCAGGGTTATACAATAGCTTCGCAATAAGGTAGCTTCGCAATTCTGCCAATTCACCATAAGTATCACCGCTTCCCTGCACAAAAATGCCTTTTACGCCATTGCTTTTAAGGTATTGCATATTGGCTTGCAGGGTATTAAAGTTAGGAAACGGGGCTAAATAATTGGTAAACTGCGTTACATAATCCCACACAAAAACATTGGGCGTAAGACCCGTCCATGCTTTTAAGTCTTTCCTGAAAGTAGCTGCCGACCCTTCGGTGGCTAAAGGATTATCCCTATATGCGTCAATGGTGCTTAAAAAGATATACACATTGGGCGCGGGTTTTAGGCTTTTCGGTGCGCTGTGGGTGTAGCCGTATGCCAAAGTGGTAAAGTTAGCTTGGGGTATGGCAGCCGCTACTTTATTGACAAATTGAACAAGCGAAGCAGCCGGTGTACCTTCCGCATCGTCTATTTTACTGCATAGCGGGCAGCGACACCAGCCGTTATCATCATTCGGGCTAATAGACCAATAAAGCGCATCAGGATTATCGGCTATTTTCTTTTTCAATTCTGCTATTACAATATTCAATACTTCCGGCTGCGACAGGCACAGTTGCGATGCCACACGCTTGCCGTTCACCAAAGCATAATATTCAGGATGTTGAGCAAAATAAGTAGCCGGAGGCACTAACTTGTTATACGAATGCCCCCACAGCCCCCATAGCTCTTCAAAGCGGTGTAGCTTATTCCATTGTAAATAATTGGCATCTAAACACTGCGGATAATATACCTCCCTATATTGAAATGCCGGAGCTTCTTGTAGCGTCTCTTGTGGTAGCGTAAGGGTGGTTTGTATTTTGCAAGTATTGCAGTATTTATCAATAAATTGACAGTCTGCTATTTGTTCCAACAGTTTATATACCCCATTTATTACACCCCTTCCCGTGCCTCCTTTTATGATTATGCTATTACTGCTTGTTTGAATCAAATACCCTTCTGCCGGTATGGCAGTTTGCGATGTTTGTATTGCTTTAGGGGTGTTGCCTATATATATTGCCGGCTGTTTCTCTATACCGCTATCGCTTTTTACCGGCACTTTTACACCGGCTATTTTTTGCAGATACGTCTGCAATAGCTCTGCCGATTTTCTCTCAATACTCGTGGCATTGGAGGGAATAACAATAACGTAATTTGTTTTACCGTCTTTAACTATCGTTATACTCTTGTCTTTTGCACTGCAACCCGCAAAGCAAACAAGGAAATAGCAACATAGAGTTATGCGCGCTAAAAACGGTATTTTCATCAATTAGAACTTTTGCTTAAACAGCAAATATACGTCATATTGATTGTGATAAATATCGTTATAGGTAGTTACGTCTTGCCCCACGCTTTGGTTATACCATGAGAAGAACAACCCAAATGTAGAACGGTACTTTATTTGCTTTACTGCCCCCGCTCCCACACTCACGGTAGGATAATTAATAACCCGCGTTAATTGATAGTTACGGCTAACGTCATCAGGTGCATTACCATAGCCGCCAAAAGCGGTAACATAGTCTGAATGGCTAATTGGATTAACGTAATAGCGCATACTTAATATGGCAGAGTAATAAACCGATGTTTTGGCTACTTCTTTTAGCGATAAGTTGTTAGGGTCATCGGCTACGTTAAAGTTGATGTAGCTACCGCGCAGATTCACCCATATATCGTTAAACTCTCTTGACAGCCCGCCTACAAAAGATAATAGCGTGCTGCTATCAGTTTTTAAGTACCTTATGCCCACTTCTGCTTCATATTTTTTACGAATGCCTTGATACAGCGAATAACCTATTTTATAGTTAGGGAATATCTTTGTATCACCCGAATAAGAGCCGGTTAAAAAGGAATAGGTTTTCTTAAAGTGCTTATACACAATATCGGCTTCATATTGAAAGCCCGTACCATTAATCCTGCCTGCATAGTTCACTCTGGCAGTAATGGTGCCCCTTTTATAGGTGCGAGTGTACCATGTAGATGCTAAATGATTGATAGTAGGGTTATAATCCAATTTTGTACGAAGAAAGCCCACACCCCACTCATTTTTAAGCCTTTTTACAAACAAATGATTGGCATAATCAGCATATTTTGGGTCAAGATTGCTCATTTTCATTAAAGAGTCGGCTGTTACCCAAGCGTCATCCCACTTTTGCATATTTTCATATACTACGGCTCTTTTCAGCAAAAAGTAAGACTTGTCAGGGTAAGCCATTCTACCTCTTTGAATAAGGGCAAGCGCAGTATCATACCTTTGTTGGTCGTTTAATATGTTAATGGCATATACAAGCGAGTTAGAATCTATTGGATTAGCTTCTAATGCTTTTAGGTATTCAGCCACTGCACTGTCTTGTTGGTTAGATAGCATAAATTGCTTACCCATACCTATACGGTGGTCTATATACGCGTCCCTAAAGCGTACATTATACGGAAATTCATTATGCAACTGACCTGAAATCATATATGCCTCTCTAAAGCGGTGCGCATCGGCATATACAGACGCTTTTTTGAACAAAAGGTCTCTGGAATCCGGATAATAATGCAATGCTTGGTCAGCATATACCAATGCCGAATCATATTGTTTAAACGCAGATTCTATATTAATAATGTAGTTAAGCGCGTCTAAGTTATCAGGCTGTTTTTCCAATACTTCCTTTAAGATATTGGTAGTGCCATTGTAGTCATCATAAGCCAAAGACTGCCTGCCTGCTGCTAAAGACTGCTCCACAAACGCTAAAAGATATTGACGCTTGTCCGGATATTTCTTCAATAAATCTTTAGATATTTGAGCCGCATCGGCATAGTGCTGATAGGCTTCCAATGTAGCTGCCTTTTTAGACAATAAAGCCTCATTGCCCGGTGAGTAGGTAAGCGCATCGTCTAAAGTTCTTATCGCCTCATCATACCTTTTTTGTTGATTATAGGCATTCACCATATAGGTGGTAGCTTGCAAATTACCTTTATCGTAATAAAGTACCGCTTTCAGGTCTTTTATGGCACTGTCATATTCTTGCTCTATAATGTATTCCCTTGCGCTAAGGGTTTTCATTTCTATAAAGTTCTTTTTGTTATCCGCGCTTGGGCTTTGCTTGTACGTAATTTCCGCCAACTTAGAAGCTGCAGGATAATTTTTTAGCCCCGTAAGAATACCTAACTTCTTATTAATCAAATCTCTATCGTTAGGATACTTTTTTAAGCCGAAGTTAACCCATGTAAGCGCATCGTTAAGCTGTCCGCGAGCGGTGGCAAGGTTTATCACATAGTTAAGTGCATCCCTGTTGCCGGGGTCTTTTTCTAATACGGCTTGAAACTGTAAATAAGGGTCAGTATTCATATAATACCTTGCCGAATTCATGCGCATATAGCTACCCAACTTTCTTATTTCAGGGTCGTTAGGCTTTAGCTTTTGTAATTTGTCTATTATTTCTATAGCTTCGGCATAGCGTCCCATAGCTTCCAATATAGCTACTTTCCGCTTTAAAAATTCTACCGAATTTTGGTCAGCTTGCAATGCACGATTCACAAACGCTAAAGAACTTTGAAAATTACCGGAGCGAATATCTAAATTATACACTGCCTCGATAGCCTCCTTATTCAATGGATCTTGCTCTAAAACAGATTCGTAGGCGCGCTTGGCGATTTCTATATAGCCTTTGTGTGCATATTGCCGTGCCAACGTTAGCTTATAGTCTAAAAATATCCCTCGTATCGTGGGGTCGGTTGAAAAGCGTTCAAACAAATAGTCTATCAAACGGTTGCTTTCTATCCAATCGCCCTCTTTCACATATACGTCAAGTTTCCGCAGAAGTATGTCTCTGTCATTAGGAAAGTATTTCAGCCCAATATCGGCATATTCAATGGCTTGCAGGTAGTTACACGCCTGTGCTTCCATATTAATTAAAAAGATATAGGCATCTCTATATTTAGGGTTTTTCTGCAATACCCTATTTAGCACAAAGCGGGCACTATCTATTTTCCCGTCAAGCGAAAACGCCTTGCCCAATAGCACCTGAATGTCTAAGTTTTTCGGAGAAATGTCCGCTGCCTTATTACAAAGGTAAATAGCCTTTTTGTAGTTGCCTTTGTCAATTTCTCGCTTCGCTTCGGTGTATAAGTTGTCCGAAGATTCAATTTTTGTTAACCACTGTGCATAAGTAGGCGCGTGAAATAGCAAAATCAGAAGCCACAGCTTCATAATTTTCTTTAGCATGTTGTTAAATATTAATGGTTGTTAGTAGTACTGTTAGTTTTCGTTAGTAACCGGGGTATAGGTGTGTGTTAGTTGTGAATAACTACGCACAGTGTGCATAATTTGTGTAAAGGTATAAACTATTTTGATATTCTATGCAACTTTTGTAAAAAAATAATCTGCACCCTCTATTTTTTTTGCAATAACACTCATTAAGGTTATATTTAACAATAACAATAGTTTATTTATATAGTTCTCCTCTAAAGGTAAAGTGGCGTATGCTTAACACTACGAATGAGGTAAAACTTAAATCTACCATACGCGCAAAAAACGCCTATCATTAGCTATTTTGTTTAACTTTGCCACATGGCAGCTATCAACTCACGCATACGCTACGACTGGGCAATGAAACGCCTCCTTAGAGATAAGGAGAACTACGGCATTTTGAGTGGGTTTTTGTCGGCACTGTTAAAGAAAAACATCATCATAACCGGCATCTTAGAAAGCGAAACCAATCAACTCTCCTCCACCGATAAATTTACCCGCGTAGATATACTTGCCGAAGAAGATGCCGGCACAAAGTTTATTATTGAAGTGCAAAACACTTATGACCACGCCTACTTGCAGCGCATGCTATATGGTGCGTCAAAAATGCTGGTAGAGAGCGTGATATCCGGGGAGGAATATGAGACGTTGCGGAAGGTTATTAGCGTTAACATTCTTTATTATGATTTTCAAGGTGGTAATGACAGCATTTATCGCGGCACAACGCGCATTGTAGGCGACAGCAGCGGTGAAGAATTAGCCCTAACAAAGCGAGAGAAGGAACTTTATATAGCAGATAATCCGAGTGATTTATTTCCAAAATTTATTATCATAGCTTTAAGCAATTTTGACGGTCATTTAAGACAGCAAATAGACGCTTGGATGTACTTATTTATCAACGACAGCCTGCCAAAGAAACCCGATATGGAGCTATCACCGGAGGTAAAGCAAGCCGAAGACGTGGTGCATCATTTACTATTAGATGTGGCAGAACGCAAAGCACATGATGCCTACCTAAAAACGGTGCGAGAAATTTCCGGTGGCAATAAAACCGCCCATGACACGGGTAAAATAGAAGGGCGCGCAGAAGGATTGGTTGAAGGGGAGAAAATAGGTATAGAAAAGGGATTGCAGATGGGCAAGGCAGAAGGCTTGCAGGAGGGGGAGAAAATAGGCATAGAAAAAGGCAAAGCAGAAGGCTTGCAGGAGGGGGAGAAAATAGGCAAGCTATTGGCTGCTAAAGCAATGTTGAAATTAGGCATTTCTATTAATGAGATAGCTGTAGAATTAGGCTTGAGTGAGGCGGAGATAAGTGGCATTGAGTAATTGCCGACCTCACTTTTAACGCACCCTTTCAAAACTAAGAATGTTGAACTACTTTTACCCCCATTATCAACCAATACTTGGAATATGAAATTAGTTACACACTTACGGGAAAATAAAGAACATTTAGCATTTTTAGTAGATGGTTTGCTGTTCAATGCCACAGAAGCGCACAATAGCCTACCCGCCACTATGGCAGACCTGCTGCAAAATTGGGACGCACACATAGACAAAATGCACAGCATACACGAGGCTATAGTTGCTGGTAGCCTTACCATGCCTTATACAGACTATGCAGAAGCTCATATCATGGCACCCGTACCCCGCCCCACATCTTGCCGAGACGGCTACGCCTTTCGCCAACACGTGGCAGCAGCCCGCAGAAACAGAAAGGTGGACATGATAGCCGAATTTGACCACTACCCTATTTTTTACTTCACTAACCACAATGCCATTCAAGGTCCTGGCGATATACTCGCCATGCCCGACCACTTCCGCAAATTAGACTTTGAATTGGAAGCCTCAGTGGTGCTATGCAGAAAAGGCAGAAACATTAAAGCATCGGAAGCTGACCAATACATTGCCGGGTACATGATTATGAACGACATGAGTGCCCGCACCCTCCAAATGGAAGAAATGCTACTTAACCTCGGTCCCGCTAAAGGCAAAGACTTTAGCACCGTCATAGGACCCATGCTCGTTACCCCCGATGAATTGGCAGCTTACAAAACCGCTCCCAAGCCCAACCATACCGGCGATACCTATAACTTAGCCATGCGTTGCCGCGTAAACGGCATAGAGGTAAGTTCCGGAAATATGGCTGATATGGACTGGACTTTTGCCGAAATAATTGAACGATGTGCCTATGGCGCTGACATTCTGCCCGGCGATGTGATAGGCAGCGGCACCGTAGGCACCGGATGCTTCTTAGAACTTAATGGCACCGGCAAACTAAACGACCCTAACTATAAAGAACAATGGCTGCAACCGGGCGATGTAGTTGAAATGGAAATTGACGGCTTAGGGCTACTCTCCAACACCATAGTTGCAGAACCTACCGACTGGAGCATC
>RGMU01000481.1 GCA_010021705.1 Chitinophagia bacterium
AATTGAATTAAATCAGGTGCGCATTACTTTACTTTTATTCTTTACTGTTCTATTGCTAAGCCTTGGCACCTATGCCCAGGCACAACAAAGAGTAGTGCTATTATCTGTTGAGCCCGATTCGTTCTTGGTAGATGTGAACAAGCTAATGAAGCGCGATAGAAATGTGGAAACTGCTCCCGTAGTAGAAGCTTTCGAACCCGCATTCAGCAGTATGAACGATGCCAATAAGCGCAAATTCATAACTATTGCTAGGCACATTGTTATGCAAAGGTTGCCTATTTTTCCAAACTTAGATTTTTTACTTAAAACCTTTACAGCAGCTAGCGAAAAAGGCTTAAATGAACAACAAACTTCAAAACTTCTATTCGCCACCTGGCGAACTGCCGTTTATAAACCTAAAAAACTTGCAGAGTTTCTTAGCAGAACCAATACCTTCTTTGCAGATAAATTAATTGCTAACGGCAACGCGAAGGTTATTGTAGATAACGATAACTTTAATTTTGAATATTATTTGGGTGAAACAGAGGCCGATACTGGCGCCTTTAAAGGAATGACTGCCTTACAAAAGTTAGGCATGCCAGAACCTTCCTTGCCCAACCAGTCCGATGGGGAAAACAACCTGCCAGAATTAGACCCCATTTCTTTCCCAGAAGGACCCATATTGATTTTGAACGGCCAAGCCGATTGGCATATTTCTACCACCTACGATAGTACAGTTTTGCGTAATACAGGAGGGGTAGTAAACTTTGCTGAAAATTGTGCCCGAGTAAATGGGGGCGAAATGGACTGGCAAATTGCTGGCCTTACGCGGGACGATATGCACAGTACAATGGGACCCTTTATTTGGAACCTCAAAACTGCTTACTTCAAATGCGATGCGGCAAGGCTAACCCTTCCAGGAAAAGAACAATACCCTATTTGGGGTATTTTTGAGTTCAATAGCACAAGGCATCGCACGCCCGAAGATGCCGAATACCCTAAATTCCAAAGCTATTTAAAGAATAATAAGTTCTTTGAATTAGGCGAAGGGGTAGATATTGTGGGGGGCATCACCCAAAAAGGAAGAGTACTTACTACTGCAAACTATTTTAATTCATACAGCACCTTCACCTATAACGCTGGAGGAAAGAAAGCTTTTG
>RGMU01000482.1 GCA_010021705.1 Chitinophagia bacterium
AGTGAGGTAGTTAATGCCTCCCATACATACAAGGGCTACGCTTTCGCCTTCCTGTTCTATGCGCGAAATAATATCTTCGGTTCTTAAAATTCTCTCCCCTGCCCTCGGAAACAACTCCACAATGGCACTATCGGGGTCATATCCGTGAAAACGTACTTGGCTTTCAAATGCATATTGGTCGCTTGGGAAAGCACCCGCTTCTACTATAATCTTATACCTATTGGGTTGCGGACGATAGAAACTTACTAACATTAGGTGCAAATTCACTGTTAGGTTATTCATGGGTATAACCTCATCTGGCATTGCCCCTACTATAGCCGCTAAAATTGGCTGGCTAAGTTTGTGGTAATATTTCCAAGGCTTATCTGAATTAAAATGACCTTCTACAGCCAGATTTCCCCACTTATCTAACTCTTCATTTAGGTAATGCTTGGTAGCTTTAGGCTGAAGACCTAAAGAATTACCGCAGAAATAAATCACATTTTCTCCAGAAGAATTTTTCGGGAAAATGAATTCGTTTTTAAAATGTGCTAGGCTATCTGCATTGTCCATTTGGTTGGCAAAAGCAGCATTGGCTTCAAAGGCTTGACTATTTTTGGTTATCATAATTAGGTGAGGTGTATAGGTAACTAAATTAATATGCTGGTATATTAATTACCAAGCTAAAGGCTTTGCCTTGCCAGAAAGTAGTACACGTTGTATCCAAGCAATATCTATTTCTTCGAAGCTATCGATAGCATAATCGGCTCTTCCTTCCATTTCTGCTTTGCTTAAAGTAGTAGTAATGCCCACCACTATACAACCTGTATTTTGTGCTGCTTGCAAACCAGTTTTGCTATCTTCAAAAATAATAGAGGTTTCTGGGGTAGCGCCTATCAATTCCATTGCTTTAAAATAAACATCAGGCGCAGGCTTAGGCTTACCCACTTGGTAGGCACTCACAGCCATATCTATTAAGGGAAACAGGTTGCCTTTTTCCATGGCGAAAACTACATTACTCACAGGTCCATTACTAGCCAAAGCAGTTCCTGCGCCACTTGCCTTGGCAGTTTCTAATAGCACACGTAAACCTCTGGCTATTTCAAAATGGGGCAGAAACATATCGCGGTACAAAGCTTCTTCGTATTGTCCCGACTGCA
>RGMU01000483.1 GCA_010021705.1 Chitinophagia bacterium
ATGTACTTGGCTTGTTCAGGAGATAAGCGCGTTAACTTAGCACCAATTCTATCTAAGTGTAATCTCGCAACTTTTTCATCTAAAGCTTTTGGTAAAACATAAACTTGATTTTCATATTTACCAGAGTTATTAAATAATTCGATTTGCGCTAACACTTGATTTGTAAAAGATGCTGACATTACAAAACTTGGATGCCCAGTTGCACAACCCAAATTAACTAAGCGACCTTCAGCAAGCAAAATAATACGACGTCCGTCTGGAAATATTACATGGTCAACTTGTGGCTTAATGTTTTCCCATTGATATTTACGTAAACTTGCAACATCTATTTCAGAATCGAAATGACCAATATTACATAAAATAGCCTGATTCTTCATGCGTAACATATGCGAATGATTAACGACATGATGATTACCGGTTGCTGTGACGATAATATCTGCCATTTCAGCAACATCATCAACAGTAACAACCCTGTAACCTTCCATCACGGCTTGTAAGGCACAAATTGGGTCTATTTCTGCTATAAATACTGTAGCGCCTTGCCCACGCAAAGCCTGCGCACAACCTTTACCAACATCACCAAAACCTATTATTAGAGCTATTTTACCTGCGATCATTACATCTGTGGCACGCTTAATACCGTCTAACAATGATTCGCGACAACCATATAAATTGTCAAATTTAGACTTTGTAACGGAATCGTTAACATTTATAGCAGGCATTTTAAGGTCACCAAGTTTTGCCATTTCATATAAACGCGCAACACCAGTAGTTGTTTCTTCCGAAACGCCTTTAATATCAGCTAATAGATGAGGATATTTTTCGTGCACGATTTGTGTTAAATCACCACCATCATCTAATAAAATGTTTGGCACCCAACCATCAGCACCTTGAATACTCTTTTCAACACACCACCAGTATTCATCCTCTGTTTCACCTTTCCAAGCAAATACGGGAATACCTGTTTCTGCAATTGCTGCCGCAGCATGATCTTGAGTTGAAAATATATTACAAGAAGACCAACGCACTTCTGCGCCTAAATAAACTAATGTCTCAATAAGCACCGCGGTTTGAATAGTCATATGCAAACAACCAGCTATTCGCGCACCTTTTAATGGTTTTTTTGCACCTAATTCCGC
>RGMU01000484.1 GCA_010021705.1 Chitinophagia bacterium
GGTTTCTACCACGTCTATGTCATTTTCGTGCAGCAACTTGTTTAGCCCAATTTCTTCCGTAACCATAGATTTGGCTTTTACTACAGTATCGGTTTCGTTTAGCCGGCATATTTCAAGGATAAGCTCTTGCGCTTCTTCGGCATCTTCTGCCCATAGCACCTTGCCTCCATTGTTGGTAAAATTGTTTTCAAATTGCACCAAATTGTGCTCTAAATACTCAATAGCCCGCCATTTATAGTTTTTTGCCTTTCTCTTTGCTAATTCTAAGTTGGCAAATTGCAGCTTACCTTTGTTAAAGCTGTCGTTATATTTGTCTATGTTAAAGGCTATTTTTCTTTTATGCTCTAAGTCGCCTGCCATAACAGAGGCTTTGGCGAAAAATTGTTTTTGAATATCGCTCATACACAAAATAAATAGTAAAGTTAAGGGTAATATTGCCCTTAGCCACTAAAAAGTTATCCACTATTGCGGAAAAGAAGACCGAAAATAGAGTAAAAATAAATGTTAAATTTTTTCTCCAACATTTACATCATTTTTATACTTGGACGGGCACTTCATTTGAATGCCGCTACAATAGAATGTTCCACCTTTGTAATAGCCCTTCATTACCAACTGTTCCGACTTTTCTATGTCTTTGGGGGGGGCACCTTGCGTAAAAATTACTTTGCTCATTCGCCCCGATTTATCCCTTGCCATAAACGAAAACTCATTTGGATTGGTAAGCGGGTCGTAGTGTATGCCGTCTTTTTTGTCCATAAAGCCTATTACGTGGTACGACTTACCCGGATTTTGAGCCGCAGAACCAAAGGTTTCATACGTGCTGAAGTCTAAAAAAGTAGCCGATATTGCCGATATAGACACTATGATAAGCAGCAGTAGAACTATATGTGTTTTTTTCATGATATTGCCGTAGCTAAGATAGTGCAAAGATAAGGCAAAAAAGTTGGATTTTGTGTTGCCCCCCTTACTGCTTAATCAGCTTTTCTACATATACCCCCGCATTGCCGTATAGTTTTACAATGTAGTTGCCTGCGGGCAGGGTAGCAAGGCTTAGCTGCTGCTCGGTAGCGGTAAGCTCGCCTTTGAGCACGGCATGTACCGCGCCATGAAAAACCACAAAGGCGAAGA
>RGMU01000485.1 GCA_010021705.1 Chitinophagia bacterium
TAAGAAATTGTAAATTTTTTATGCCTATTCCATGACAAAAAATAGCACATTACACTACATTAGTCCTGTTTTTTTATATCTGCGCTTTATTTCTATATCCAAATAGCTACTCCCTATCAATTTATATTTATCTTTGTAGGAACATAACAATAAGGTAATGAACACGTCTGCCATAGTAATAGAAGTAACTGTAGATGACAAAAAAATGCCGGAGCAAATTACATGGACGGCTCCCGGTGCCGGCGTATCAGATAAGCAAAACGCCAAAGCGTTTTTGTT
Organism: Chitinophagia bacterium; assembly: GCA_010021705.1. Classification (GTDB taxonomy): domain Bacteria; phylum Bacteroidota; class Bacteroidia; order Chitinophagales; family Chitinophagaceae; genus RGMU01. Next base: position 280 of record RGMU01000485.1, read on the forward strand.
AGGATTATGGGACGGTGCCAAAAGAGAAACCCTGCGCATAGACCTGTGGACGCAAAGCATGATGGTGGACGAAATGAACGATTTTTTTGCCCAAACCCTGCAAAGCATGGCACTTACTTATTCTCGCGCCACTAAAAACTCTCCCTTAGCCGAAGAGCTTAAAGAATTTGCCAAACAGTTTTTGGAAAAAGCTGCCAACGGCTCTGAAACCACCAACCCTTAGTTACCCTCCTTTATTGAAATCACAAATTGTATATAATTTACTTCAATGATATTCCAAAAAATTAATTACAAACCGGCACTTGCCTCAATTTTACTTTCCGGTATGCTTTTAACCACCTCCACATCATGCAACACATCGGGTAGCGGCAACAATAAAGCCGATACACTCAATGCCGCACAAGCCACTCCTGACGGCTATGACCCTAATTTTGAAGTTGAAGCGCAGTCTTACGCAGACTTGCAATTACTTCGCTATCAGGTGCCGGGTTTTCAATCCCTTACGCTACAGCAAAAACAGTTAGCTTACTATTTATATGAAGCTGCGCTTTGCGGCAGAGATATAATGTATGACCAAAAAAGCAAAAATGGCTTACTTCTTCGCAAAACATTAGAAGCCATTTATGGGTCTTATAAAGGCGAAAAAACATCGGAAGATTGGAAAAAGTGGGAAACCTACTGTGGTAGGTTTTGGTTTAGCAATGGCAACCACCACCACTACGGCAACGAAAAGTTTATGCCCGAGTGCCCCCCTGCCTACTTTGTGTCTTTACTAATGCAGTGTGATAGTGCGCAACTGCCTAAACGTGCCGGTGAAACCACCAAAACGTTT
>RGMU01000486.1 GCA_010021705.1 Chitinophagia bacterium
AGACAAGATATTTAATATGAAAGTTTCTGATTTAGTTTTTGATTTTATCAGTTCTAAAGGAATTGATACTGTATTCACTGTATCTGGTGGCGGTTGTATGCATTTAATAGATTCTCTGGGAAAAATGTTGAGGTTTTAAATTTATTAGTGTCGGATGAAAGTAATAAAGAAATAGACTTTTTTAGTGGTGGTATTTACTATTGCATATTCTTTGTTTTTAAGCCCAGTATACAGTAAGGTTGCGTTCAATGTTCTTGAGCTATCGGTACTTATGCCAGTGAGGTTAGTGGTTCCTACTTGTAAAGCATCGGCACGGCTATACCTGCTTACCCTTAAACCATTGAGGTATAATATTTCGTTTCTGGTAGGGTCATAAGCCCCTACAGATTGTGCTGAAGGCTGAAACTGTCCTTCAAAAAGTAATTTCCCAGTACCTATGGCAGCACCTGCTGTATTCAAGTTGGCCGCAAAAATGCCATTATCGGCATAACCATTTCCTTCTAATTGTTCAGTAGCAGGGTTCCACCAAAGCCCTCTAAAGTCAAAACCTGCTTTGGTTTTTAATATTCTGGATCCTGTGAAGTCGTAGGTATTTAGTTCTAAAGTATCGTTACCCGCTTGAACGGCATAGTAAAGGCTGTTTTTCTCGTTCCAAACAACCGCGCTAGCGCCAGTACTGGTTGTCATTTGCAGGCGGAGAGGGGTCTCTTGGGCAGTAAGGCGGTTGTTGCCTTCGGCACAATTTACAGGGGTGCAACCTTGGGCAATATTATTGGCTGAAAATAAGGTATAGGTTTGGCTAGAAGTATCGGTACAACCTAATGCGCTGAAGGCTATCTGCCTTATTACTATTGAACTATCTCTTGTACCTATATTAATTAAGGTACGGTTTACATCGCTTCTGTCAAAAACTACCACCGTATCGGTAATACCTACAATGTATTTGAAATAAGTGGCAGCGGCATTTGCCGTATTAGTTATGGTGATACCTGCAGGTGGGCAACCAGAAATACTACTTAAGGCAAACCCAGCTATTGGGTTACGGTATAGCTGTATTTGCTGCACAGTAGTATCGGTACAACCTTGGGAATTGGCTGCTATAAGTCTTAT
>RGMU01000487.1 GCA_010021705.1 Chitinophagia bacterium
TGCAATAAGAACTTAAATGGCACAATAAACCACCTATCATAAATTACCGCTACTCAATCTCACAAAATATAGCCTGCACCAATAAAAATATAGCCCGTAGCTATATTCAATATAAGATTTGCGAATTTCCTTATTAATAAAGTAAATGAAGCAGAATAGCGTATATTGCCATTTATTTCAGACTTTTGCATCATCATTTAATTTATTAATCATTTCAACCAATTTTATTCCACGTTATGACAAGTAATGTTTCAATGGGTACGCCAATAGTTAGCGTAGGCTCTAAATTCCCTGACTTTAGCAAAAAAGCAGTGGTATCGTTAGAAAAGGGTAAAGAATTTGCCCATATCAGCCTCAACGATTATGAGGGTAAGTGGGTGGTAATGTTTTGGTGGCCTAAAGACTTTACCTTTGTATGCCCTACCGAAATAGCCGAGTTCAACCATAATTTTGACAACTTTGCAGACCGTGATGCCGCTGTTTTAGGTGCTTCTACCGACAGCGAATACGTACACCACGCATGGCGCATTCACCATGATGACCTGCGCGGGCTTAAATTTCCGATGATAGCCGACACCAACAAAAGCCTTGCCGAAACATTAGGCATTCTTACTGCCGATGAAAAAGTAGCCTACCGTGCCACCTATATCATAGACCCGCAAGGCATTGTGCGCTGGCTTTGCATAAACGACCTTAGCGTGGGCAGAAATGTAGAAGAAGTGCTGCGCGTGTTAGATGCCCTGCAAACAGACGAACTATGCCCCTGCAACTGGGCTAAAGGCGAAGCCACATTAGAACCCGCAGTGGGCTAATTTATCTTTCCTCAATTTAATGTATAACTCTCAATAGCAGGTTAACCCTGCTATTGAAATTTTATTGACTAAAAAATTTGAAAAAATGACCAACGAAACCATTATTAGCCTATTCACGGCATTAGGCATTACGGAGAGCACACCCTCACACGCATTAGCGCAACTTGCAGCCACCGACAGCAAATACCTCCGCGACCTAAAGCTAAATGTGCTGTCCACGCTGCAATCTAAGCACCTTACCCCCAAAGAAGCCTATATTATAGCCCTTAGCGTGGCTATAAACCAACAATGCGCCCCC
>RGMU01000488.1 GCA_010021705.1 Chitinophagia bacterium
AGATAAATTTGGTATTGCCAAGCGTATAGCCTTGGAAGTTCAAGACGGAATGTATGTGAACTTAGGTATAGGAATTCCTACCTTAGTTGCTAACTATATCCCCGAAGGAATGAATGTAGTTTTGCAATCGGAAAATGGCTTGTTAGGTATCGGCCCATTTCCTTTTGAAGAAGATGTAGATGCAGACTTAATAAATGCTGGCAAGCAAACCGTTACAATGCTTCAAGGTTCTGCTCTTTTTAGCAGTGCCGAAAGCTTTGCTATGATACGAGGAGGCCATGTACACTTAACCATATTAGGAGCTATGGAAGTTTCTGAGCAAGGCGATATTGCCAATTGGAAAATACCAGGCAAAATGGTTAAAGGTATGGGTGGCGCTATGGACTTAGTAGCCAGCGCCGATAATATTATTGTAGCTATGCAGCATTGCAGTAAAGATGGAGCAAGCAAACTTTTGAAGCAATGCAGCCTACCTATTACAGGTGTACGCTGTGTGAAAAAAATAGTTACAGACCTTGCCGTACTAGAGGTAATTTCAGGTGTAGGGTTCAAACTCTTAGAAAGGGCACCAGGTATATCGGTAGAACATATTATTGCCTCCACAGAAGGCAACCTAATTATTGAAAGCGAAATACCAGAAATGGCTATTTAATATTTATGAAAAATAATCTAAGCCTTTTTCTATTAATTACTGGCCTTTTAATAGGGCTTTCTTCTTGTAAAAAAGATGAAGACGGCGTCTCTTGCGAATTAATACCGTTCAATGCCTTTACCCTTGCGCAAGATAAGGAATTAGGCATGCAGGTAGCAGCTGGTATAGCTGCCGATCCTAAGAACTATCCTATTTTAAGCGAAAGCCAATATCCTGCCAGCTATGCTTATATCCGAAAAATAAGGGACAACATTTTGAATAGTGGTAAGGTAACCAACAAAAGCAGCTTCGATTGGCCAGTGTATATCATTAAAGACGATAAAACGTTAAATGCATTTTGTACGCCGGGAGGCTATATTTTTGTTTATACAGGCCTTATTAAGTTTTTGGATACTGAAGATGACTTAGCTGGAGTTTTAGGTCATGAAATTGCCCATGCCGATAAACGCCACTCGTCT
>RGMU01000489.1 GCA_010021705.1 Chitinophagia bacterium
AGTTCCCCATGAAGAATTGGCTGAGATTCCTTACCCTTATGAGATTTTTTCGTATGAAATACCCAATCAATCGGTTGCGCGATGTTGTATAGTCATCAAATATAAGGAATAATCATGGTACAAATTATTGCCATAACCAATCAAAAAGGTGGCGTTGGAAAGACCACCACAGCAATAAATTTAACCGCCAGTTTAGCGTTGAAAAAAAAACGTATTTTATTAATCGATTGTGATCCCCAGGGAAATGCCTCAACCGGAAGCGGTGTGGATAAAAATAATTTAGCCCATGGATTACAGCATGTTTTGCTGGAACAATCTTCCATGAAAGACGCCATCCTCAAAACACCGCATGGCTATGATATTTTAGCAACCAATAGTGATTTAACCGCGGCAGAGGTTGGATTAATGCAACAGAATCATCGCAGCCATGTATTAAAGCAAGCGATTGATACCATTAAAAATCAATATGATTATATTATCATAGATTGTCCACCCGCCTTAAACACCTTGACTTTAAATGCTTTGGTAGCGGCAAATGGTTTACTTATTCCCATGCAGTGTGAGTATTTTGCTTTAGAGGGATTGGCGGCTTTAATAGCGACTATGCAACAAGTTCAACAACATTTAAATCCAACGCTGAAGCTTCTTGGAATTTTACGTACTATGTTTGACCCACGTAGTCGTTTATCTAGTGAAGTATCTAAGCAATTATTACAGCATTTTGGTGACAAAGTATTTCGAGTCAGTATTCCTAAAAATGTTAAATTAGCCGAAGCCCCAAGTCATGGTTTGCCTGTTAATTGCTACTCACGCTTGTCAGTGGGCGCAAAAGCTTATATGGTCTTGGCAGAAGAAATGGTAATTAAGCAGGAGGTTCTGGCATGACGCCTAAAAATCCAGCCTTGGGAAAGGGTTTAGCGGCTTTATTGGGAGATTGGCAATCACCAAGTACCACCAGTGATACGCCTCAGATTACCATGTTGGCCCTCGATGAGATTCAAGCAGGAACTTTTCAGCCACGAAAGCATTTTGATGAAGATAGTTTGAGCGAATTGGCTCAATCGATTCAATCACAAGGGTTAATGCAGCCTCTAACGGTAAGACCCAAGG
>RGMU01000490.1 GCA_010021705.1 Chitinophagia bacterium
TTCGTAAATGGAATAGGCATAGATTGTTCCTCTTTCTATAAGCGATAGTTTTATATATCGGCCAGAAGCATTTAGGGTTGCAGAATCATAACCTCCATCGCCAGAAGTGGTAGAATAAACAGGGGTATAATTTATGCTATCGTTAGAAACTGAAAGTGAGTAAGACTTTGCATAGGCTGTTTCCCAAAGAATTTTTAGTTTCGATAGGTTTTGAACTGAGCCTAAATCTATTTTTACAAACTGCTGTCCTTGAATTTCGGCAGTGGTATTACCAGGTAAGTGAATACCAAAATACCTGCCATCGGTTTGCACCACAAATGAATTTGACGTAGGAAAAGAAATAGCATTTCCGCTTGCATCTAGGTAAGATGCGGACTTATCAAAAGAAAATTCTGGGTTCATACCTTGGGTTTGCAACCACATATAGGGTACACCATGCGCCATGGTTACATCCATATTTTTGTTATTGATGCTATCCTTAAGGCTCATTACAAGACCCCAATCGCTCCAGTCCTTAGCGAACCCCTTTGTAGGGGCATAATTCGATGCACCTATATGCATATAACCACCGTAATTCAGGTTAGAACCATCGGCTACGAAGCTATTGGCAAAGTACATTTTCAAACCAGTTGGGTCTGGATCTACCGAAAGGGGGTAAGCCCAAAGCATACCGCAATTTTTGCCACTAACAATTAAATCGGTCCACCAATCGTTAGTAGGAATAGGGCTATTTATTCGGTTTGGGGCAACATAAATAGGATTGGTGTAAAGAAATTGTTGCAAATCGCCCACACCATTGTTGTTCCAATCGTCGGCTGTTTCAGAGGCAGGCGGAAACGAGGCATAGCTGCCCGACCCTACTGAAATAGGAACCTGCCCAAAGCAAAAAGCTATTTGAAATAGGTAGACTATAAATAGCATACCCCATGCCTTCAAATTGAAAAGCATACCGTTAAAATTCTTCTGGTTAAGTTGGTGAAGTAAGCTGCCTTTTAACTTTTAAAAGCACGCATTCCAAATATAAGGGGTATTTAGCGTAGTGCAAGCAATCGCTTTATTGTGCTAAGATCGCAGGCGAAAATTTGGCCCCATCGTCTAGCCCGGCCTAGG
>RGMU01000050.1 GCA_010021705.1 Chitinophagia bacterium
CGGCTGCCATTCGGGCATCATTAAAAGAATCTAAGTTGCAACAACCGGTTTCTTTTTTACTGCCTCCGGAAACGGCATAGTCCCATGTTTTCATGGTGATGCCTATCACCTCATAGCCCTGTTCGTTAAGCAAAAGCGCAGCTACAGTACTGTCAATACCGCCACTCATTGCCACTAATACCCTACCTTTTTTACTCATTTAGCGCAAAATTAAGAAAAACTAAATGATAAAGCCTTATAAGGCTATTGAGACAAATAATAAATGGGGCATTGCTCGTATTGAAAGTAAGGCATAACGGATATATTAGTTAATACCACTACATAAGATATAAAGCCTTCCGACCTCCTCTCAAACGTTAAACTATTGACAATATACCTACCACTAAAGCACTGTAGGCATACTATTTGTTTTAACTTTATACGCTATTTGGCAGTCCCAATGGTAGTCATTAAACAAGCTATGTATATGAAGTTTCTACATAAATATTTTATCTATATCACCATCGGTTTATTTGCAAGTAAAGCATATTCGCAAGACCTTATGGAAGCCTATCAGCTATCTAACCTACGCTCTCTGGGCACGGCGCGCTCTCTGGGCTTTGGAAGTACATTAGGCAGCATTGGTGGCGACTTTAGTTCCGGTAGTGTAAACCCTGCCGGATTGGCGGTATTCAGAAAAAGTGAAATTGCCTTTACGCCTTCTTTACAAGTAAACTCCGCATCTTCGCAATATGCCTCACACACAACGAATGACAACAATGTACGCGCTACGGTTAATAACTGGTCAATAGTGCTTACCGACGCCCCAACCGGCAAGCGGTATGACCACCGCAAATGGAAAACCGTAACTTTTGCCATTGGGCTAAACCGCATGGCAGACTTTAACCATGACTACCAATATAGAGGCACCAACACTACCTCTTCTGCCACCCAAGCCTTTGAAAGCGATGCCAATTTTGACACTACAGCCATCGGGCAAGCCGGCACTTTAGCCTATTTAGGGTGGCAGGGATACCTTATTAACCGGTATGGGTCTTATTTTAAGTCTGTAGTCCCTTACAGAGGAGGGATAGACCAAACCCGCGTAACCACAGAGCGAGGCAGGGTTTCAGAGTTTGACATCAGTTTGGCGGGCAACTATCAGGAAAAATTATTGTTGGGTGCAACGTTGGGCATTTCCAAATTGGTTTATAAGTTTAACTCTACCTATAGCGAAGCCCTTTCTCCTTTTAATACCATAGATAATCCCGATACGTTTAAGAACTTTCTATATGGCACTAACATTAATCTTACCGGTACGGCAGAAAACCTAAAATTAGGCGCAATATGGAAGCCTACCGAGCAAATCAGAATTGGTGCGGCATTCCATACACCCACCCTATATCAAATTACAGATGTTTTTAGCAACTCTCTAAAAAGCAATGTTGGTAGCTTTTATAATGCGCTTACGGTGGACAACGGTGCGCTATCTTCCTCTGAATTTGCTTACCAATTAGCCACGCCTTATAAACTTATTTTAAGTGGTAGCGTTATTGTTAAAAGTGTAGGCTTTATATCTGCCGATTATGAATTTGTGGATTACAGCACTACTCGCTTTATTTTCCCTTCCGGTATCAATGCCGGCACGGGCAACTCGTATAGCTACGAAGCCAAGCAGCTTAACAATAGCATAAAAAATACCTATCAAGGCGTATCAGCCTTTAGAGTAGGTACAGAAATTAAACTAACGCCCTTTTTCTTAGTGCGTGGGGGTGCCGGCATTACAGGCAATCCCTACAGAAATAGCAATTATAACGCTAATCGCACCGACCTTTCGTTTGGGCTTGGTTTTAGGAGCGGTACTTTCTTTGCCGACTTTGGTGTAATGAACAGCAAATACAAAGTAGCAGAAGCTCCTTATACTATAAACTTTAGCAATGTAATAAGCGGTTCAAAAGCGGATATTCCGCAGGCTATCACATCACATAATTTGAACTGCATAGCCCTTACTATGGGGGTAAAGTTTTAAAGTAGTCTTCGGTTTTTAATCCCGAAAATGAAGAAGTATGCTATAAAATAGTTATCTTTGTATTTCAAAATATATTTGATAATGGTTGACCAAATTAAACTGCTCCATGAGTTGGCTGATAAACTTAATGCTCAAAAAAGAACAAAGGAACAAGCTCTAAACAGCTTAGTCTCTGCGGGTATTTTAACTAAAAAGGGTAATTACACCAAACACTATCCCGAGTCAAAGAAGCTGATGGAATTAAACAAATCAGCTAAAAAAGGTAGCTAATCCTATGTATGATAGCCGACCCACATACAGTGGATAATATTAAACACATACTCCCTATAAATATTTTCTATACGTACTATAGAAGAACCTTGTGGTAAGCGACCTATTTTTGAGGCGTATAAATTAAAGCCTTTACCTCCATGCAAGGATTTCACTTTTCTGCTTTCCGCCCCTCCGATTCGCAAGGTTCGCCTTTTGACAAGCTGTTTAACCTATTTATGGAGTTGTTGCATTACACCAATGGTGATGGGGCAGAAGCCCTGAATTGGCTTTCTCAATTAGATAAGCAATACAAACTTACCAACCAAGATTATGGCATTGGCGACTTTATAGAAGACCTAAAAGAAAAGGGTTATCTTAAAGAAAACGAACAAGATGGTAGTTATAAAATAAGCCCCAAAACAGAGCAAACCATTCGCCAAAAATCTTTAGATGAAATCTTTGGTAAACTTAAAAAGTCAAAACAAGGCAACCATACCACTTTCAAAACCGGCAGAGGAGATGAACAAAACCCTGAAACCAGACCTTATGAATTTGGCGATACTCCTGAAAGCATTAACTACAGTGGCAGCCTACGCAATGCCTTTGTGAATCATGGTGTGGATACGTTTTCCATGCAAGAGAGCGACCTTGAGATACATGAACGAGACTACAAAGCCCAAACCAGCACCGTGCTGATGATAGATATTTCGCATTCTATGATACTGTACGGCGAAGATAGAATCACCCCTGCCAAAAAAGTGGCTATGGCACTAAGCGAGCTTATTACCACCCGTTACCCTAAAGACACGCTTGACATTGTAGTCTTTGGCAACGATGCCCGCCAAATTGCCATGAAAGACCTGCCTTACTTAGAAGTAGGACCCTACCACACCAACACCGTAGCCGGCTTAGAAATGGCTATGGATTTGCTCCGCCGCCGAAAAAACATAAATAAGCAAATATTTATGATAACAGATGGCAAGCCCACTTGCCTAAAAATAGGCAATAAATACTACAAAAACAGCTATGGTATAGACAGCAAAATTCTTAACCGTACCCTGAATTTGGCAGGACAATTACGTAGGCTCAAAATACCGGTCATCACATTTATGATAGCCAATGACCCTTATTTGCAAGATTTTGTCAAAACGTTTACCGAAGTAAATCACGGAAAAGCCTTTTATTCTTCGCTTGACGGCTTGGGTAAATTTATATTTGAAGACTACGAAAACAATAAACGCCGTACAGTAAGGTAAATTTTACTACCTTAGCCACATGGCAACCCAAAAGTTATTTTTATTAGACGCTTACGCGCTTATTTTCAGAGCTTACTATGCCCTGATACGTACTCCCCGCACCACTTCCAAAGGTAAGAATACCAATGCGCAGTTTGGTTTTACCAATACGCTATATGAACTGCTTACCAAAGAAAAACCTACTCACCTTGCAGTAGTGTTTGACACTTCTGCGCCCACTGAAAGGCATACTGATTTTGCCGACTACAAAGCCAACAGGCAAGAAACCCCCGAAGACCTTCGCGCCTCCATACCGGATATAGAACGCATTATAAACGGCTTCAACCTGCCTTGCCTTAAAATGGACGGCTACGAGGCTGATGATATTATTGGCACTTTGGCACAAAAAGCTGCAAAAGAAGGCTTTGAGGTGTATATGGTAACACCCGACAAAGACTATGGGCAAGTAGTAAGCGAAAAAATATTTATCTATAAACCCGCAGCGCAAGGCAATGGGGCTGAGATATTAGGCGTGCCTGAAGTTTTGGCTAAATGGGGCATCAGTAGGGTAGAGCAAGTGATAGATATGCTGGGGCTTATGGGCGATGCTGTGGACAACATACCCGGCATAGCCGGTGTGGGCGAAAAAACAGCAGCTAAGCTATTGGCAGAATATGGCTCGCTAGAAAACATATTGGATAATGCAGCCTCCATAAAAGGAGCATTGGGCGAAAAGGTGAGAGCCGGAAAAGACAATGCTATATTGTCTAAAAAATTGGCTACTATTATTGTTGATGTGCCCATTGCTTTTGAGCCTGAAAATTATGCAGTGGGAGCTTTTAATAAAGAATTATTGGAAGCAGTATTTAATGAATTAGAATTTAAGACTTTAGGCAAGCGCATATTAGGCGAAGTAGAAGCACCGCAAGTGCCGGGTAAAAATGTGCCAACCGACCTATTTAGTGCCACTAACACTACTGATACACAGCCTGCCAATGAAGACAATAACGAGGGCGCAGACAGTGCCCTTAACGCTAAAAATGCCTATAATACCCCGCATGACTATCGCCTAATCACCACCATTGAAGAGATAGACGCACTGATAGCGCATTTAATGACCTGTAGCGAAATTTGCTTTGACTCCGAAACCACGCATATAGATGCCAACCTTGCCGAACCGGTAGGCATGAGTTTTTGCACCACGCCCCACACTGCCTATTATGTTGCCCTTCCACATAGCGAGGACGGCATTAAGCAAGTGCTGCATAAGTTTAACCTGCTGTTTGAACGGGAAGAAGTGCTATGGATTGGGCAAAATATAAAATATGATTTTATTGTGTTAAAGTGGTACGGCTTTGAGGTGAAGGGTAAAATATATGATACCATGCTTGCCAACTATGTGATAGAGCCTGACGACAAGCGCAGCATGGATATGATGAGCCTAAAATACCTTAACTATTTGCCCATTTCTATTGAAACGCTGATAGGCAAAAAGGGTAAAAATCAAGGCAATATGCGCGATGTAGAAGTAGAAAAAGTTAAAGAATATGCCGCAGAAGATGCCGATATAACCCTGCAACTCAAGCACGTATTCACGCCTATGCTGGCTCAAAAAGAAGTATCTGCCATATTTGACCAAATAGAAAACCCGCTAATACCCGTGTTGGTGGATATGGAGTGCGAAGGCGTAAAATTAGACGTGGATTTTCTAAAAGACTATCACCGGCAGTTGGATACAGAAATCGCAGCCATAGAAAAGCGCATATATGACCATGCCCAAGTACCGTTTAACATTGGCTCGCCCAAGCAATTAGGCGAAGTGCTCTTTGAAATAATGAAAATTGACAGCGGGCAAAAAAAGACCAAAACCGGTCAGTATGCAACCGGCGAAGACGTGCTCCAAAAGCTACGCCATAAGCACCCTATAGTGGACGAAATACTTAATTACAGAGAAACCACCAAGCTGCAAAGCACTTATGTAGCCACCTTACCCCAATTAGTAAATCCCCGCACCGGTAGGCTGCACACCAGCTACAACCAAGCTGTGGCTGTAACAGGCAGGCTAAGCAGCAATAATCCTAATCTCCAAAACATACCCATAAAAACAGAGCGAGGTAAAGAAATTAGAAAAGCATTTATTCCGAGAGATGCCAACCATTGCCTGATAAGTGCCGATTATTCGCAAATAGAACTGCGCATTATTGCTGCTATCAGTGGCGATACCAACATGATAAATGCCTTTATTGAAGGCAAAGATATACACACCGCCACCGCAGCTAAAGTGTATGGAGTGCCCGAAGCCGATGTTACCTCTACCCAAAGGCGCGCGGCTAAGGCAGTAAACTTTGGTATAATTTATGGACAATCTGCCTTTGGGTTGGCGGAAAACTTGGGCATTAGCCGAACCGAAGCTAAAGGCATTATTGACAATTATTTTACGCAATATCCGTTAATTAAGCAATATATGGATAAGGCGGTGAACGATGCCAAAGAACGCGGCTATGCCCAAACCGTGTGGGGGCGCAAACGCTGGCTGAAAGACATATACTCTGCTAACTTTACAGTAAGAGGCTATGCCGAGCGCAATGCCATTAACATGCCCATACAAGGCACAGCTGCCGACATGATAAAACTTGCCATGATAGCCGTGCACCAAGAACTAAAAAAGAGCAAACTCCAAACCAAAATGATATTGCAGGTGCACGATGAGTTGGTGTTTGATGTGCCCAAACACGAAGCCGATGACGCTGCTGCCTTAATAAGCCGCTGCATGGAAGCCGCCATGCCACTACCCAATGGCGTACCCGTAAAAGCCGAAACCGGCACCGGCATTAATTGGTTGGAGGCGCATTAGCCTGAAAATATTTTACGCAGACCCTTGTTCGTTCCAAATAGAATATTTAGCTTTTCACACTTAGCCCAAATGTTTTGCACTAGTGCTAAATAAATTGAAAGTCTTTTAGACTTTCATAAAAGTTCATAAAAACCACACTCTTCCCATAAATCACAGTTCAGACAAAATATCTTACATATAAATGAAAAAACTACTCTCTCTTCTAACAGCTTCAATGTTGCTTGTGTTGCCCGTATGGGGGCAAAAAGGAGGTAAAGCTAAACCTGCCGGTGGGGCTAAAAAGGGTGCAACCGCTGCGGCTACTACGGCTCAAAAGTCTGCTATGACAAGCAGAATTGCGCTTATCATGGGTAATGATAATTATAAAATTCCGCGCTTTGTGTTGCAAAATTGCAAAAAAGATGCCGATATGATGGTGGATGCCCTCCAAAAATGCGGCTTCAAAATACTGTATTGTGCCAACGCAGACCGCAACACCATGATAAAAAAAATAAGCGAATTTGCCAAGCAACTACCCAACTACGATGTGGCATTGGTGTATTATAGCGGGCATGGTGCCGTGTTAGACAATGTGCAATATATGATGCCCACCGATGTTATAAGCCCTTATCAGGAGGAAAATGGCGGAGAATTAGAGTTTAAAAACTCGGCAGTAGATATAGAAAGCACCGTATTGGCTGAATTTAACAAGCGTCAAAATAAAATTAACTTTTTAATATTAGATGCCTGTCGTACCAATTTTAATGACGACAAGCGCATTGTAGGCAGCAAAGCCCCCGATATGGTTGAAGAAAGTAAATCAAAATTTGACCAACACACCGGCACTACTATCATCTACACCACCGGGTTCAGGCATAGGTCGTTTGAAGGCATGTACACCGAAGAGTTGGTGAAACGGTTGCCCTATTCGCCCAAAGACTATAAGCTAATGCTGAATGAGGTAACGGCAGCGGTGTTAGACAAGCAAGAGAAGATGAACATAAAAGGCTTGCAGCAGCCCCAAATATCAGAAGGGAATTATAAGGAATTTTGCTTTAGCATAAATGCCAAAAACATTGTTATTGAACCGGAGGATACTGGGCAAGTGGTGCGCACCGTAAACGTAAACAACCCTAAGCCCGACCCCGTTAAAACTAACGTAAACACCAATAATACAGCCGTTATTAGTACACCAAGCGATAAAACTCAACCATCGTATAACGATATGAAGTTTATAGAAGGCGGTATTTTTGAAATGGGAAGCAACACCAATCAGGCAGACGAAGCACCTGCGCACAAGGTGCAAGTAGGCGCATTTCACATAGCAGCTACGGAAGTTACGTTTGGCGAATTTCGCCAATTTATGAACGAAACCGGCTACACCACCGATGCCGAAAAAGCGGGTAGCAGTTGGGTGTTAAAAGACGCAAAATGGGTGCAGCAAGACGGCATAACTTGGAAATGCGATGCCGCAGGCAATAAACGAACCAACACAGAGGTTAACCAGCCCGTGCTCCATGTTAGCTTTAACGATGCCATAGCCTTTTGCCAATGGCTAAACAAAAAAACCGGCAAGCAATACCGCCTACCCACCGAAGCCGAATGGGAATACGCAGCATTAGGAGGCATTAACCACACCGAAACCAAATATGCCGGCAGCAACGAAATAAACGAGGTAGGGTGGTATAACGCCAATAGCGGAGGCACTACGCATACCGTAAAAATGGGTAAAAAGCCTAATATAATAGGTATATACGACCTAAGTGGCAATGTGGCAGAATGGTGTAGCGACTGGTATAGCGATGACTATTACCGCAAAAGCGACAAAGTAAACCCCGCCGGACCGGCTAAGGGCGGTAGCCGTGTGATAAGGGGCGGTAGCTGGCTTAGCGAATCCGACAAATGCCGCGCCGCAGCCCGCGACTATGCGCCTGCCAATTACAGTAGCCATACCGTAGGCTTTAGGTTAGTATTGCCTTAATTTGTGGGGAAAAATTTACCTTTCCTAACCGTGTTTTACTACCTTTGCCCTTATGCAACCGTCAACAGTAGAACAGGCTTTACAATTAGGCTTATCGGCAGAAGAATACCAAAAAATTAATGAAATACTAAATAGAATACCCAATTTTACCGAATTGGCTATGTATTCTGTAATGTGGAGCGAACATTGCAGCTATAAAAATTCTATAAAATGGCTAAAAACACTACCCCGTGACGGTGAAAAGCTATTGGTAAAAGCCGGTGAAGAAAATGCAGGTTTGGTGGATATAGGCGATGGATTAGCCTGCGTTTTCAAAATAGAGTCCCACAATCACCCTTCAGCCATAGAGCCTTTTCAGGGTGCAGCTACCGGCGTAGGTGGCATACACCGCGACATATTTACTATGGGTGCACGCCCCATAGCCACACTTAATTCCCTACGATTTGGCAAAGCAGATAACCCCAAAACACAATGGCTGCTAAACGGAGTGGTCAAGGGCATTTCACACTATGGCAACTGCTTTGGCGTGCCTACCGTTGGCGGCGAAATTTATTATGACGACTGCTACCAAACCAATCCCCTTGTTAATGCCATGAGTGTGGGCATTGTAAAGGTGGGGCAAACCGTAAGTGCCATAGCTTATGGCGAAGGCAATCCGGTGTTTATTGTGGGCGCAGCAACCGGTAAAGACGGCATAGGCGGGGCATCGTTTGCCAGTGCCGATATTAGCGAAGAAAGTGCCAAACAACTGCCTGCTGTACAAGTAGGCGACCCCTTTGAAGAAAAAAAACTATTAGAAGCCTGCTTAGAGCTTATTCCCACCGGAGCTATTGTTGGTATGCAAGATATGGGCGCAGCCGGCATCACTTGCAGCACCTGCGAAATGAGTGCTAAAGGCAAG
>RGMU01000491.1 GCA_010021705.1 Chitinophagia bacterium
GCAGTATCTGGCTTTCTTAATAAGGTAATTCTATCTAAAGCAGGATTTATAAAAAGTACCGGATGTCTTTTACTTAATTCTAATGCCATATTACGGGCATTAGAACCTATTTCAAGAAACCAGCTTTGCAAACCTATGAATACAAAGGGAAGTTCGTCGGCTAATTTTTTCATAAATATCTGCTGGAAACCAACTTTTTAAGATAGTCTAAACCTTGACCATAAAAAACAAAAATATACTTTATAGAAGCAGAAAAACTAATATCGAAATTTTTGCCTAATATAATTCGCGCTACAATAGCAAAAACAACCATACTGGTAAGGGTGCCATAGGCAGCGCCCATAATGCCCAGTTGCTGGATAAAAATAACGTTAAGTACAATATTTAATAATGCCATTCCTAATAAGGCATAGAAGTTAATTTGTGGTTTTCCGCTGCTATCTAGCATCGTACCAAATTGCCTCAAAAATGGTTGCACCATAATTGATAGAATGGTAATGCGCAGCAAATCGGCTCCTTGATGGGCGTATTCAGGCCCTGCAACAATATAAATTATGAGTTCTGGAAATATTAGGGTAAGCACACAGGCAGGCAAAATAAGGGCTAGCATAAAACCAGTGCTCTTTTCGAACATATCTTTCATTTGTTGCTTTTTATTTTCGCCCTGAAATTTGCTGCTTTGCGGAAAAACCACTGAAACCACTGTACTAATAGGCACATCTACTAAATTAGTAATGCGCATAGATATATTGAACAAGCCTGCAGGTGCAGTGCCTAAAAAACGACCGATCATAAATTGATCAATGCTTTGGAAAATCATGGCGCTAAGGTTAGTGCCAAAAACATATTTTCCGAAATGAAATAGCTTGCTTACCCACTCCCAAGGAATGCCTGCGCTTTTTACCCAATATTTCCGGACAAAGTAAAAACTAAGTAGGCTGGCAATAACTGAACAAAGCACTTGCCACCAAGCCAATTCAATTAAATTAAAAGGCCTAAAAGCAAGCCAATAGCTTATTATTACCAAGAAAAACAAGCCCTGTCTTAACATTGTAGTATAAAATACTCCTTTAAAATCTAGGTTAGCTTGCTGTAAGAAATTGAATTGGG
>RGMU01000492.1 GCA_010021705.1 Chitinophagia bacterium
AAAATAGAGGAACGTGTGCAACAGCTAAGCACCGGAGAAGCAAAGAAAAAACAGCCCAATGCAGCTACCGTATCGGCACTAAAAGACGCAAAGAAAGGCAAAACCAAAAAAGCATATAATTTAGAGCAGCTATTTACCCAATTAAGGAAATGAGCTATACTATTGCCTATACCGCCCGGTTTGAAAGGGATTATAAGCGGGTACTAAAGCGCGGTTGGAACGAAGCACTAATACAAAAAGTGATTATGCTCCTTGTTCAAAAAGAAAAATTAGCAGCAAAACATAAAGTGCATAAGCTATCAGGCAATTATAGCGATTGTTGGGAATGCCATATCTTGCCTGATTGGTTGCTTATGTGGTACATCAACGAAAAAGACAATGAACTTGTGTTGGTAAGAACGGGCTCGCATTCAGATTTGTTTTAAGTAAAAATTAGCGTTTGATAAATCTAAGATTAGGACAGTCATGCAATAGTTACTTTATTTGCGCGGTGAAAAGTTCATGTGCGGGAATGGCATAAATTTCGTATCTTTGCCAATAAATTAGCAATATGCACTCCAATATTGATTTTTCAGAAAATGCAAAGGCTTTACTTGCAGATAGAGAGCTTTCATGGGCTGTTGCTGATGCCATGAGAAGTGATAGGAGGAATGAAATATATTCACCGGAAGGGCTAAGTGTTACTACACCAAGCGGAAGAAAATTTACAGTACGTGAGGCAAAGCCTGAGCTTGTTCCGCTTAGCGATAAAAAGCCTTCTTTTCTTATGAAAATTCTTATAGGTGTTTATTCTTTTTTTACAAGATAGGCAAACATAATAAACCCTCTTTATGAATATTGCCCTTAGCAGTATCTTCATTTTCATATTGCTTTTTCCTACTGTTTTGTTCGTTTATATCATTCGTGCACTTAATACAAACGACTACAATAACACCCAATCACCCATAAATTTTATTGAAATTGCATTTGGCACAGCGGGAGTGTCTTTATTCGTGCATTGTATTGGCATTATTATGGTTAAAATAATGCTTTTTGGGTTAAATAAGCTATTTACTTCATTATGCTTAACAAAATGCTTATGTTCTATAGACTTTGCGTTCATTATAGAAG
>RGMU01000493.1 GCA_010021705.1 Chitinophagia bacterium
GCATTTTTACCTGGCGCCGAAATTAATACCTTCTTCGCGCCAGCATCAATATGCATTTGCGCCGCATCCCTATCTGTAAAGCGGCCAGTGCATTCGAATACTAAGTCTATATTCAAGTTTTTCCATGGTAAATTTACAGGGTTACGCTCACAAGTAATTAGTATTTTGTGGCCATCAACTATCATGTTTTGACCATCTATATCAACTTTACTTGCAAATCTGCCATGCGTACTGTCGTATTTAGTTAAGTGCGCAGTGGTTTCTATCCCTGAGCAATCATTAATTGCTACAATGTTAAATTTTTGTGTATGGCCATATTCAAAAATGGCACGCAATAGGCAACGACCGATGCGGCCATAACCATTAATTGCAACACGTACTGTCATATTCTTTCTCCGCAATTTTTAATATATGTGAAACTGTATTTTCGACTGTAATA
This sequence comes from Chitinophagia bacterium, assembly GCA_010021705.1. Taxonomy (GTDB): domain Bacteria; phylum Bacteroidota; class Bacteroidia; order Chitinophagales; family Chitinophagaceae; genus RGMU01. The sequence goes on from RGMU01000493.1 coordinate 440, forward strand.
TTGAAGTATTGATAAAGGTCCTGAGCTTTTGCAGATTTACCATATTTGTCAATGCCAATAACGTGCCCGTCTAAACCAACAAATTTGTACCAATAAGCAGAGGCTCCAGCTTCTATTGCAATTCTTTTTCTAATAGAATTAGGTAAAATATATTCTTGGTATTCTGCATCTTGCGCTAGAAATACTTCAACGCATGGCATAGAGACGACTCGGACCGCTATACCTTTTTGTGCTGCTATTTTAGCACTATCTATAGCAATTTGTAATTCTGAACCAGTCGCGATTAAAATAACTTCTGGTTGCTGTTTAGTGTCACTAACTATATAAGCACCATGCTTAATACCAGCAATATGATTTTTATTATGTGCGATAGGTTCTAAATTTTGTCTCGTAAGCAATAAGCATGAAGGACCATCTATATTTTCAATAGATTGTTGCCACGCAATGGCTGTTTCTGTAAGAGAAGCAGGGCGCCATACCTTAAGATTAGGAGTCACTCTTAAAATCGATATATGTTCTATCGGTTGGTGAGTAGGGCCATCTTCGCCAATACCGATTGAATCATGAGAATAAATAAACACGACCCTTTGCTTCATTAATGCACACATGCGAATTGCATCACGCGCATAATCAGAAAATACCAAAAACGTTCCGCCAAAAGGAATAAAACC
>RGMU01000494.1 GCA_010021705.1 Chitinophagia bacterium
ATAGGCTAATTCTTAACAATGTACTATTTCCTGCTGCTAAAAAGAAGCCAAGAAAAACATAATTTATTTACAAATTATATCGTTTTGCAACAATTTGGCACATTTTTTGTACTGAAATTAGGCTTACCGATTATAATTCAATGATGTCTCCGGAACAGTTCTACGAGCTATTGCTTAAAGAGTTGTCTATTCATAAAGAAATGCAACCCTATTATAAATTTTTGGAAGGCGGTAATTCCGAGCACTTTCGCAAAAATTATTTTATCCAAAGGCTTACCTATATTTATAATGTAATTCAAACCCAACCCAATGCCAAAATATGGGACTGCGGAAGCGGCTATGGCACAACCTGCCTTTTCTTAGCCATGAACGGCATTAGTGCCCATGGCACCACCTTAGAATTTTACTACGCTATGGTGCAAAAGCGTATGGAATACTGGAAGCAATATGGCAATAGTAGCCTATTTACATGCAGCTACGAAAACCTGTTTGATAGCCCGCCACCGCCAAAGTCTTATAATATAATATTAGTGCAAGACACCCTTCACCACTTAGAACCTATTAATGATGCTTTGCGCATATTTTACCAAAGCCTAAAGCCCAACGGCAAACTTATAGCCATTGAAGAAAACGGTAAAAATTTAATTCAGCGGGCAAAACTTTATAAATACAGAGGTAACAACCTGATTATCAGCATCTATGACGAAACACTGCAAAAAGATATTCTATTAGGGAATGAAAATATACGCAGCATAGAAGACTGGGAAAAGCTATTTAAGCAACAAGGTTTTACCATTCCGCCACAAAGTATAGAATACATAAGGTATTACTTGCCTATACATTACCGCTTTGCGCAGGCTGATGACTTACTTTTAAGGGAAAAAGTGATAGAAAAAAAATCAAAAATTCGCCGCAACTACTTTTTCTTTGGCTTAAACTTTTTGGCAGTAAAGGGATAAGCAAAGTAGGAATATTGTTACAACGTAACCACTATTCAGCTTTATCCTTTTTATTCAAGCCCCATTCCTTTAGCACCTGCTTGGTGTGTTCTTTGCTTTTTATGGTGGTGATAATGTGTTCTATCTTCCCTTCAGCATCTATCAAAAAGGT
>RGMU01000495.1 GCA_010021705.1 Chitinophagia bacterium
AGCTGCCAACTTCTTGGCTTCTTTTTCGGCTTCCTTAGCTAGGCGTTCTGCTTCCTTTTCCTCATCAGTCTTCCCAAGGGCACCTGCGTTTCGGCCTTTTTTAGCTGCTTTCTTTGGAGCTTCTTCAACTTCTGGTTCACTTTCTGCTTCAATATTCGCGTTTGCGATTAAAGTTGCAAATAAGTCCTCATCATCTCCTTCGATTTCTAAGACTTTCTTAGATTTCTTTGGACGACCCTTTGAACCCTTTACTTTTGGCTCTTTTTCAGCAGCTGGACGGCCACGTTTTACTGATTCTTCTGGAGCTACGAAATGTTGAGAATCAATAGTAATATTGAATTTACCTGCTTCTTCTTTGACTTGTTCTTCAGTTAACTTATATTTCTTCATCACTTTTGTATAGGCAATTGGTTTACGACCTTTTGGATCTACATACTCAAAGATTCCTACTGCTTGACGCATTTGAATTGTGCCATATTCTGGGACTTCTGCACCTGTCTTTTGCATTGTACTAGCGCAACTCTTACAGAATTGGCTTTCACCTTTGCGAGGACCAGTGCATTGAGTGTATAACCCATTATTTTGGCGTAATGCGAAGCAGCAGTTTTCATGGAATTCACCGTTGTAAGGTAGTGGGAAAGCCGATTTTGGTACCGATACCTTTGTTGCTTTTTCCTTCAATACCTTTACTTGTGCTTTGCGTTCTAGCTTAATCATTGCGAGACCTAGTAAGCGATAAGCTTCTTCGGCATCGAAATTATAGCGTTCTGCTAATGCACCTACACAGCGGTAAGCCAAATCTTGAGACATGTTTACCAATTGACGATTCAATTGTTCACTTACATAAACTGATGCGTTAAACATTTCAATTTGAGCTGACATTTTCACTTCGTTTATTTTCACTTCGTTTTAAACTTGATTTATTGTTTTATTTATCTTTCATCTATAACAAAAAAAGTATTTCAATTTTTTTTTACTTTCACCTACTATGGCATGAACTAAAAATTTATAATTATTAGGGAACCCAGGTTCCCCCAAGCCCCCTCCTATTATATTAGGCTATATTAGGCTATATTAGGCTATATTAGGCTATATTAGGCTATATTAGGC
>RGMU01000496.1 GCA_010021705.1 Chitinophagia bacterium
TGCATTTGCACAATGGATGACTGTGAATCGGACTGCTGGTGGTGGCGCAGCACAATTTGAAATTGAATATCTTGTAGTAGCTGGTGGTGGCGGTGGCGGATCGGGTATCAATTCACCTGAGAATCGTGCAGGCGGTGGTGGAGGTGCGGGCGGCTATAGAACTGCTGCAGGATTCTCTGTCAGTGTAGGTTCTACTTACACTGTCACCGTAGGTGGGGGTGGGGCAGGGGGTGCTTCTGGAGGCAATAGTGGTGTTAGCGGTTCAGATTCTGTTTTTGGCAGCATAACCTCAACAGGCGGTGGTTTTGGAGCTAGAAACGCTGCAAACGGGGGTTCTGGCGGATCTGGTGGTGGCGGTGCGGCTGTAAATGGTACTAAAGGCTTTGGCAATACACCATCAACTTCGCCGTCTCAAGGTAGCAACGGTGGAAACTCTGGAGGCAGCAATAATAATGGCGGCGGCGGCGGCGGTATTGGCGGAGATGGTGGTTTAGGAGCTGAGACAGCCGGCGGTGCTGGCGGAACAGGGACTAGCTCATCCATTACAGGCTCTGCACTTAATTACGCAGGTGGTGGCGGGGGCGGTGCGAGTACCACAGGCGGAACTGGCGGCTCTAGCGTAGGTGGTAATGGAGGTGCCCTTAATGTAAATGGTTCTAATGCTAGTCCAGCCAACCGAGGTGGCGGCGGTGGTGGAGCAGGTGCAAATAGTGGAACTGCTACCAGCGGCGGCAATGGATCATCGGGCGTAGTCATTCTTAAATATCCAGCTGGTTATTATATAACCGTTGACGCAGGATTAACCGCAAGCACAGTCATAACAACAGGATTCAAAATCTCAACATTCACTGCCGGTACCGGCACAGTATCATTTAGTACATCACCTCCTATAGATGTTCAATATCTTGTAGTAGCTGGCGGCGGAGGTGGCGGGTCGCAAGTGGGAGGTGGTGGGGGAGGCGGTGGGTTATTGGCTGGAACTCAAAGCAACATACAACTTAATATAACCTACACAGTTACAGTCGGGGCAGGTGGTGCCGGGGTAAGCGGTGGTACACTAGGTTCAGTGGGCAATGGTTCCTTGTTTGGTACAATTATTTCTGCTGGGGG
>RGMU01000497.1 GCA_010021705.1 Chitinophagia bacterium
GGTTTTGCTTATACTACACGCCTTACAGTTCAACACTAATCATAGCATCGGTATAAACAACCATAATTCTTTATAAACAAGCCTCTCTGCTATCAGAGGGGGTTGTTGCTGTTATAGATTAACCGTTATCCCTAATTTTTTTACAAATTATGCTCATCTGGAGAGGAAACGCATTGAAAAACCACAGAAAACCACTAAATTTGGATAAAAATATATTTAACCAAACAATTACAATATTAGGGAACAATAAGTAGTTATTATTAGTTGTAATATTGTGGTGAAATAGAATTATTGCTGATGAATAAATATTTACACACCCTTCTATTTATACTTACTCCTTCGCTGTTATTTGCCCAGTATTGTTCGCCGGCATACCTTACTTATGGGTTAACTTCCGGGGTAATGGCACGCTTTGCTGCCAATGGTAGCGGTTCCAGTTTTATCAACGATTCGTTGCCGGCATCATCGGTTACTTCCGGCTATGTGGCGCGTGTTACCTCTGTTCCTGCCCTTAATGTGGTGCAGGGTAGAAACTACAGCTGCACAATAATATACTACTCACCCGCTTCGGCTACGGGGAATCAAATTTTTATAGACTTTGATAACAACAATGTGTTTGATGTGGGTGAAGAGGTTTCAACCGTAGAGCCTGCTACTTATGCCTTTGGCACATCTACACCTTATGCAACCTTAAATATATATATTCCACCTTCTGCGGCATTAGGTACACACCGTATGCGTGTGCGGAATGTGGGTTATAACATCAGCAGTTCTGCGGGCTTTGGTTCTGCCAACTTTGATGCCTGTGCAGATAGAGATGCCACCAATCAGTACTATAAGGGCGTTACGGCAGACTATTTAGTGAATATCAGTACGGCTTCATCATGTTCCGGTTCTCCTTACGCAGGCGATATTACCGGCGTAAGTTCTATATGCCAAAATACACCTTTTTCCCTTAACCTCATTAACGATAGCGTTGCATTGGGCTTAGAGTATCAGTGGTTTTCTCGCCCGGTGGGTTCAGGCACCATGACGGCTATCAGCGGTGCTACCAATAGGGTTTATAATGTAGGTTTGCAAAGCGTATCCACCATTTATCAAGCAATGGTA
>RGMU01000498.1 GCA_010021705.1 Chitinophagia bacterium
TTGAAGCTTATATTAAACTGCAGATTCCTGCAGGTAAAGCAAATCCAAGCCCACCAGTTGGTCCAGCTTTAGGTCAACGTGGTGTGAACATCATGGGCTTTTGTAAAGAATTTAATGCGGCTACACAACATTTAGAACCAGGTTTACCAATACCTGTTGTGATTAGCGTATATTCAGATCGTTCTTTCACATTTATATTAAAAACACCACCTGCTTCGGTACTAATTAAAAAAGCAATTGGTATTACCAGTGGTAGCTCAAACCCAAATACCAAAAAAGTGGGTAGGATTTCACGTGCAAAATTACTAGAAATTGCAAAAACCAAAGAACCAGATTTAACTGCCGCAACAGAACAAGCAGCTATTAATACAATTGCTGGTACTGCACGTAGCATGGGTATTGATGTTGAGATGGGAGAATAATCATGGCTAAGTTAACAAAACATCAAAAATTAATTCGTGAATCAGTTCTTCCTAATACCATGTATAAAGCAACTGATGCTGTAGAGTTATTAAAGAAGTTCGCTTCTAAGAAATTTAATGAAAGCGTTGATGTGGCTATCAATCTAGGTGTTGACCCACGTAAATCAGATCAAGTTGTTCGCTCTTCAACGTTATTACCCAAAGGTACAGGTAAGACTGTGCGTGTAGCTGTATTTGCTCAAGGTGACCAAGCTGAAAAAGCGAAAGCCCAAGGCGCAGACCGCGTTGGTTTTGAAGATTTAGCCGAAGAATTAAAATCTGGTTCAATCCCTTATGATGTAATTATTGCTACGCCAGATGCAATGCGCTTAGTCGGTCAATTAGGTACTATCTTAGGTCCACGTGGTTTGATGCCAAACCCAAAAGTTGGTACAGTGACCATGCAAGTAGAAAATGCTGTTCGTGATGCAAAAGCAGGCCAAGTTCGTTATCGTACTGACAAAAATGGTATTATCCATTGTTCAGTCGGTAAGGTGACATTTAACCCTGAAGATATCGTCGAAAATGTCAATGCATTAATTGCAGATCTAAAGCGTTTAAAGCCAGCATCTGCTAAAGGTGTGTATATCAAAAAGGTTGCATTGTCTTCTACAATGGGCCCTGGATTAACACTTGATTTATCATCTTT
>RGMU01000499.1 GCA_010021705.1 Chitinophagia bacterium
CAATATTATATAAAAAAGCTATGCCAAAAAAGATAAAACTTTACAAATAATTGTTAATTAAAGCAGGGATCAATTTAGTTAATATTCAATAATCCATATGCATACATTTCCGCTACCTTTGCAATCTAAAATTTTGCCATAATGAATTTAGGTTATTTTAACTATCCGCTACCAGCCAATGAGCCTATACAAAACTATGCTCCTGGCTCGCCTGAAAAAGTAAGGTTAAAACAAGTGCTTGCTGAATTGAAAAGCTCAGAAATTGATGTGCCCATGTATATTGGCAGCAAAGAAATACGTACCAATAAAAAGATTGCCATCCGCCCACCGCATGAAACTGCACATAAACTTGGGTATTTCAATGCTGGTGAAGAAAAGCATGTGCACCTGGCTATAGAAGCGGCTTTGGCTGCAAAAGAAAGTTGGGCCGAAATGAGCTGGGAAAGCCGGGCAAACATCTTTCTCCGGGCTGCTGATTTAATTGCTACAAAATACCGCCCGTACATGAATGGCACCACGATGCTGGGCCAAAGCAAAAATGCATACCAGGCTGAGATAGATTCAGCTTGTGAGATTATAGATTTTCTTCGTTACAATGTTCATTTTTTAAGTGATATATACAGGCAGCAACCGGTAAGCGGAGCAGGCATGCATAACCGTATGGAATACCGTCCGCTGGAAGGCTTTGTACTGGCAGTAACGCCTTTCAACTTTACTGCCATAGGTGCTAATTTGCCTACCAGTGCCGCTATGTGTGGTAATGTTGTAGTATGGAAATGCGCTAACACACAAGTGTTCAGCGCACAAATGTTTATGCGCATATTAAAAGAAGCGGGACTGCCTGACGGGGTTATTAATTTAATTTATGTAGATGGACCTACTATTGGCCGAGTATGTTTTAATCACAGGGATTTTGCGGGTGTTCATTTTACCGGAAGCACAGGGGTATTTAATAATATGTGGGAGACTATTGGTAAGAATATGAGTATGTATAAATCCTATCCACGTATTGTTGGTGAAACAGGAGGAAAAGATTTTGTGCTCGTACATAAATCTGCAAATCCCGATGTAGTGGTAACAGCCTTGCTTCGCGGTGCTTTTGAATACCA
>RGMU01000500.1 GCA_010021705.1 Chitinophagia bacterium
AACTAAGCATGCCTGAGGCTTGACCGTTCGCTTTCAAATACTGTGTATACATCTGCGTAAATGCCGGCGTAATTTGATGGGATCTCAGCTGAAAATAACGGCGAATTGCTTTTCGGTCGAGTTTTACCAGGGTATCCAATCGTTGTCGATTGCTATCGAATTGCTGTCTTAATCCAGCACTGTCGCCAATGGCAGCATAGTTTCTCCATAATTCTTGTTGCATAAGCGAGTAAAGATCTAGATACAAAGAATACTTCAATCTTATATTCGTTGAAGCCCCTGCTGCCAGTAACCCTGCAAAACTTGCTTCGCTTTCCCGGGCATAGCCAATCTGGTGGCCAATTTCGTGGCAGGATATATAGGGTTGTAAAATGGAGGGTAAATCGGCAATAACCTGCGCTTCACCGGAAAATGGATTAAAATAGCCGGTAAAGCCTACCCACTCGCCCAAAAAATTCCAGCTGCACTTTTTTAGTGCGGGATAGGAATATGTAAAAGTGGGATTTTGCGCGGCTAATTGCTGATAGGCTTTGATGGCAATATCTTTTTGCTCATCCCAGGAAACTTCGGGTAAAGAATTGCCGGGTATCTGTCTACGGGCATCGTTGAGTCGAAGTATCAGCTGATTATTCAAACTTTTTAGTTCTGGTAATGTGTAGGTGTTAGCCGAAATCCGCAGCGCTTGGCCAATTTCTATACGGTCGTAATTCAACCCCCAGCTAGCTTTAAAAGCAATGAATACCCAAGCAAAAAATACGACTATAGTGAGTAAGCCATTATTAAAATCGGGCCATTTTTTGTTGCGGATACCAACATAAAAAAAATTAAATACTATAACTATTCCGTATCCGATTAAAACAACATACAAAGCATCTCCCACCGAAAAGGGGCACCATCCGGTAATCAACCTGAGCAATTTGCCCCAATATGGGTAAACGCCCTTGGAATAAAATTGTTCCACCGCCATTGGAAACTGGGCAAAAGCCATCATAAAAGCTACCAAGGCCCATAGCCATCGATACTTCCATATGCCGGTTTTTTTCCATTCCATCCCCAAATATCCAACAATTCGGGGAGCTTA
>RGMU01000006.1 GCA_010021705.1 Chitinophagia bacterium
TGCAGTTTTTTTGGCTGTATATGGACGAGCTGATAGGCAAGGGTGTGGACATGATAACCATCCTGACCCTAATGGTGTATATTGCTGCTACGCTTGTGCCTTTGGCATTGCCGTTGGGGCTGCTATTATCGTCTATTATGACCTTTGGCAACATGGGCGAAAGCTACGAATTGGTGGCTATAAAATCGGCTGGTATTTCTTTATTCCGCTTTATCCGCCCATTGTTTTGGTTTATTGTTCTGTTGACTTTTGTAGCGTTTTTTTTTAACAATAATGTAATACCTATTGCCAATCTTAAAGCCCTTTCATTGCTTTATGACGTAAGAAACTCAAAACCTACTTTGGAAATTAAGCCTGATAGATTTAATAACGATATTAAAGGCTTTTCTATACGAGTAGGCAGTAAAGACCCTGATGGGCAAACCATACATGATGTATTGATATATGACCATACCGACCTTGTAGGTAATAACAAAATTATAACGGCAAAGGAAGGTAAAATGATACCCACTCCCGATAAACAAGCTCTCATTTTTCGGCTGAAAGACGGCTGGCGATATGAAGAAGGCTATGAAAACGGCACAAGGAATAAAGACCTAAGCCAAACGAGAATGCACTTTGAAGAGTGGGACAAGGTGTTTGACTTATCGGCATTTAACTTTACCCGCACCAGCCAAGAAATGTTCAAAAACGCATTTCAAATGATGGACGTAAAGCAACTGCATGATGCGATGGATAGCCTGAAAAGAACGCATGCTGCCGGCTTTAAGAATGTGAGTAGCTACCTTTCGCCTTATTATACATTAGGCATGGAAAACCGCAGTGATACCGAGCTACAAGCCCGCAAATTGAATGCCACAGCACCGCCTAAGATTATGGATAGTGGGTTTATCAAATTAGTGCCTCCCTCTAAAAGGTTATTGGTAGTGCAAAATGTGTGTAACAACATTAGGAATGTGAAAACTAACTTAGACAACTGTTCTCTTTTAGAGATGTTGCAACGTGAAAATTTATCTAAATTTGGGGTAGAGTTTCATAAAAAATTTGCCCTGTCTTTTGCCTGCATTCTCTTATTTTTGATAGGCGCACCTTTGGGTGCCATTATCCGCAAGGGGGGCATTGGCTTGCCGTTGGTGTTTGCGGTAGTATTTTTTATTACGTTTCACATGTTAAACATTACGGGTGAAAAGTTAGTGAAGTCTAATACCCTACCACCATGGGGGGGTATGTGGATGTCCACATTTTTGCTTATGCCCATAGCTATTTGGCTTACCTTTACAGCCCGCAACGATTCTCAAATATTTAACAAAGATTGGTATCTACGCATACTGCTACGACTTCAATCGCTCATCAGTAAAAAACCTATTGTTTGAAATATTCTATAGCATATATTAACCATTATTTTTTAATTCCATTTTTTGTTTGGGTGGCTATTGGTGGTGGGCTATTATGCGCCTATACCCAAGAGCGGTTGTTTATGGCTATTAATGGTTATCATAATGCGGTGTTGGACAGCCTTATGCCCTATATAACCCTTATGGGGCAGGCAGAAGTGGTGATACCGCTGTTGCTTTTGCTGCTGATAATACCCCGCCTACGGGGGTGGCGTTACTTTAGTATAGCAGCCATTGCCAACCTAATACCCTTTTTTACGCAACAGTGGCTAAAGCGGGTATTTGCAAAGCCTCGCCCGATTGCCTATTTTCACCATGCCCCTTGGATACACCACCTACCGGCATGGCACGAACTACTGCGAGACAGCTTTCCTTCGGGGCACAGTCAAGGGTCATTTAGCTTATTTTGCTTTTTGTCTTTACTATTGCCTGCAAAATTCCGTTATTTTGGCATAGTTTTTTTCTTTTTGGCACTTATGGTGGGCTATTCACGTATTTATCTTGCGGCACATTTTTTTGAAGATGTGTATGCGGGCAGTATCATAGGCACAATAACTACCACAACTCTTGCGCTATTGGTGCAATATTTAATGCTTAAACAAAGCAAAAACACTTAATGTTAAGCCTACTGTACATCACAGTAACTTAATGAAACAGCATGAAGATAGATAAATATTATTTATACATTATTGCGGGCAGTGTGCTACTGTTTTTCCCTTTCTTAGGGGCGGTGCACCTGTTTGACTGGGACGAGATAAACTTTGCCGAGTGTGCGCGGGAAATGCTGGTAAGCAAAGACTATCTGCGTGCCCAAATAGACTTTGCACCATTTTGGGAGAAGCCGCCGGTATTTATATGGGAGCAGGTGCTATCCATGAAGCTATTTGGCGTGAATGAATTTGCAGCGCGTTTACCCAATGCCCTAATGGGTGCGCTGACGCTATGTATGCTTTACAATATGGGTAAACGTATATACAATGACACCATTGCGCGCTATTGGGTGGTGCTGTATGCAGCAAGCTGGCTACCACATTTCTACTTCAAAACGGGGATTATAGACCCTACGTTCAATTTTTTTATTTTTATTGCTTACTACCAATTATACCGTCTCTCTCAAGCCCCGCAAGCCATTATGCACGCCCTTTGGGCTGGCATAGCTATGGGAATAGCCGTGCTGACTAAGGGTCCGGTGGCTATTTTAGTAGTGAGTGTGGCTATTGCGGTTCATTGGGTGGCGGGGCTGCTAAGTCGTAAGCCTTTGTTTATTGTTCCCAAACAAATGCTAATTGTTATTGGTAGTGCGTTAATACCGTTTTTGCTTTGGTGTGTGGTGGCAGCTATTTGTTATGGTATGGCTTATTCCCGGTGGTTTGTAAGCGAGTTTATTGCCTATCAACTAAGGTTGCTCACCACCGAAGACTCTGACCATGGGGGACCTATTTACTATCACGCCATAGTGCTGTTGATAGGGTGTTTCCCTGCGTCTGTTCTACTGTTTCAACGGCTAAACAAAGGTATTAACAAGCCCTTATTTCACCGGTGGTTGTGGGTGTTTTTTATAGTAGTTTTGGTAATATTTTCTATCGTAAAAACAAAAATTGTACATTATTCTTCGCTGTGCTATTTTCCTATTACGGGCATTGCAGCGGCAGCCTTATATGAGATTAATATACACAAACAGGTGATTTCAAACAAGGTTAAAAACTTATTTTTAGGGGTGGGGTTGTTGCTGAGTATTCTGCTAATACTGCTACCTATAATAGGACAAAATGCAACTTTATTAGCCTCTTATATCAGCGACCCTTTTGTGAAGGGCAATTTGCAGGCTACAGTAAAGTGGAACTACCTTTATTGCCTACCAGGTGTGGCTTATTTATCTATCATAGTGTTTTTTCATGCTTATCATAGAACAAAATGGCATATTGCCCTAACGGTTTATACGGTGGCGCAAATATTGGTGATACAGGCGGTTATGCTGTTTATGGTGCCCCAAATAGAAGCCTATTCGCAAAGGGCAGTGATAGAATATTACAAAAGTTTTATAGGCAAAGATGTGTATGTAAAGCCGTTAGGCTTTAAGAGCTATGCCTATTTATTTTATACGCTAAAACAGCCATCTACGCATAAAAAATACTACCAAAGTGAGTATGACCGCGAGCAATGGCTTATTACCGGCGATATAGACAAGCCTGCGTATTTTGTATGTAAACAACCCGATAGTGCCTTTTATGCTGCTGTGCCTACACTAACGGTATTGTACAGTAAAAATGGCTTTGTATTTTTGAAACGAAAGTGATAAGTAAACAATGAAAATAGCACTGATAGGATACGGTAAAATGGGTAAAGCCATTGAACAGATAGCCCTTGAACGGGGGCATGAAATAGTATTGCGTGTATCAGGTGCTACGTTAGACAATTTTACAGCGGATAATCTGCAAGCGGCAGACATAGCCATTGAGTTTTCTACGCCGGAGGCTGCGTTTAACAATGTGATGACCTGCATAAATGGGGGTATAAGTGTGGTATGCGGCACCACGGGTTGGTATGAACATTTACCTACGGTGGAAGAAGCAGTGCAACAAAAGCGTGTAGGGCTGATACATGCCACCAATTTTAGCCCCGGGGTGCACCTGTTTTTTGCGCTAAATCAATATTTGGCAAGGCTTATGCTGCCACACACCGCTTACACTCCATCTATAAGCGAGACACACCATACTCAAAAAAAAGACGCGCCAAGCGGCACAGCATTATCGTTAGCCACGCAGCTATTGGAGCAATACAACCACCTTAACGGCTGGGAATTAGATAGCAATCAACCCAATAAACTGCCTATACATGCCCACAGAATAGCCAATGTGGTGGGGCTGCATACGGTTAGTTATACGTCTGCCATTGACACGCTATCTATTACCCACAATGCGCATAGCCGCGAGGGCTTTGCGTTAGGGGCTGCTTTGGCAGCGGAATACCTGAAAGGCAAAAGCGGTATCTTTTCTATGGCAGATGTATTGCAAATTAATTAATAAAAAGCAAAGTTATTTATGCGTAAAATAGTGCTATTGATAGTGGGTATTGTTCTTACCTTTACCACTACTGCCAAAAAGAAAGACCTAAAGGCAATAACGAATGTGCTTGCCGTGCAAGCAGCCGAATGGAATAAAGGCAATGTAGCAGCCTATATGAAGGGCGGGTATTGGGAAAACGACAGCCTGCTGTTTATAGGGAGTAAGGGTCCCGTATATGGCTACGAACCCACCTTGAAAAACTACCTGCGTTCCTACCCTGATGCTGCGCATACGGGTCATTTAACGCTAACGTTGCTTAACAGCAAACGCCTATCTGCTAAATACTACTTTGTGGTTGGTAAATGGCAATTAGAACGCAGTGCCGGCAATGTAGGGGGCTATTTTACGCTCCTTTTCAAAAAGGTAAAAAGGCATTGGGTGATAATTGCAGACCATAGCAGTTAGGCTGGGATAATTTTGTAAGTTTCATAGCCCTAACTCTATTATCAATATCTATTAGATTTATACACTACTGTTTCGTGCTTTTGGGCAAGTTCTTTTTCTAAAGCTCTAAGTTCCTGAAAGTAAGCCATCATTTTGGTTATTACTACCGGGTCGGTAATTGTTTTTAGCTTTTCTAATGTTTCCTTTTGCAAGGCAATGGTCTTTTTAAGCTGATAGTAGGTATAAGTGCTATCCACATCGTTTTTGCTGATAATAGATGCAGGCGTGCTGTCTATGCCATATTTTTTGCTCCAGTTAGGGCTAATTTCCTGCCGTGCAATGAGGAGGGATGCCATTTTGGTAGCTACCGCAGGATTGGAATGTTGTAAATAGTAAGCTACATCTAAGAAAGTGTTCTCAGTAACCAATTTTTCTACATAATGAGTGTACAATTCTTTAACCAAAGTATCTTTAATAAATTCCGGCTCAACTTCGGCATGTATAAATGAGGCAACGGTTTGCGTATCATTATACATTTCGCTACCGTATTCGGCAAGCACCCTTAGCAGCTGCCATTCATATTCGTATTCGCTTTTAAGGGGTGATTGTGGAAGGGCGGGTGGGTCAATGGTTGGTGTTTCAGAGGGTGGCAAAGGGGCAGCTTGCGGGCTTTTACGCTCTTTGTCCACTCTATTGCGGATAATCTGATTGATTAACTGTACCAAGCCTGCTTCTTCCACGTCTAAAAGGGCTGATGCTTTTTTAATATAGTGGGCTTGCAGGGAAAAGTCTTCAGCCTTGTTAACCAAAGAAATGGTTTCGGCTATTTCGTTTACCAATTTTGACTTTTTTACCGGGTCATTACCCACTTCTGCCACTCCAATGCGCATTCTAAAGCCTATAACGTCTTCTTTGTTTTCCTTAACGTATTGGTAAAATGCGTCAGAACCATTTTTTTGTACAAAGCTATCGGGGTCTTCTCCTTTGGGCAATAGCACAAGCTGCACATTAAAGCTCTGCGACAGTGCCATATCTAACCCCCGCAAGGCAGCTTTTATGCCCGCGTTATCACCGTCATATAATATTACTAAGTTTTTGGTGAGTCTTGCAATAAGCCTAAGCTGGTCTTCGGTGAGCGATGTACCGCTACTTGCCACCACGTTTTGCACCCCTGCCTGATGTAGCGATATAACGTCCATGTACCCCTCCACCAACAGGCATTCATCTAATTTGCCTATGGCATTGCGGCTTTGGTAAAGACCATATAAGATTTTACTTTTTTGGTATAGTTCATTTTCCGGAGTGTTAATGTATTTTGGGGCATGGTCTGTGTTTTTTATCACCCTTGCTCCAAAACCCACTACCCGCCCCGACAGGCTTTGTATGGGAAATATTATGCGCTCGCGATAGTTGTCGTTAAATATGCCTCCTTGCCTTTCTTTCACCAGCCCTGCTTTAAGCAATATGCCTGCGTTATAGCCTTTGGCTATGGCTGCTTTGCAAAAGTAGTCGGCTTGCAGGGGGGCATAGCCCAAGCGAAACAGCTGTATAATATTTTCACGCAAGCCCCGCTGTTTTAGATAAGCCATGCCAATCATTTGCCCCTCTTCTTGCTTAAAAAGAGTGTCCTGGTAAAAATTAGCAGCATATTCATTAATAATGCGCAGGGTTTCACCGGCTTGCTGTTGGGCTATTTGCTCCGGCAGGCGGTCAGTTTCTTCTAACTTAATTTTATAATAATCGGCTAACCATTTTATAGCCTCGGGATAGGTAAGTTTTTCATGCTCTTGCACAAAAGTTACCACATTGCCCGCTTTTCCGCAGCCAAAGCACTTAAAAATGCCTTTGCTTGGCGATACATAAAAAGAAGGCGTTTTTTCGTTATGAAAAGGGCAGTTGCCTATGTAGTTGGCACCTCTTTTTTTAACACGCAAAAAGCTACCTACAATATCTATAATATCTGCCCTGTCCATAACCTCTTTTATGGAATTTGCTTTTATCATATTGCAGTGCGGTTAACGATTAATGGTAATGTAGCAAAATTAGGCAAAATTACCTTATTGGGTTGCTATTAGCGCATTTTCCAACGGCTAATGGGTTTATTAGCTTGGCTATCACCTCCGGCTGTTGGGGTAGCGGAAGACTGTTGCTCCCAAATGGCGGCGGCTATTAGGGCTACTGCTTCTTCCGTTTCAGCATTTTGAGGTTGCAGATATTCAGGCTTATAGTATTTTTCAATAAATTTAGTATCAAATTTTCCGCTTCTGAAGGGTTCTGTTTGCACTGCCCATTTGCCAAATGCAAGCGTAGTTTTGATGCCCTTTATTTGATATTCGTCTATGGCGCGGCACAGGCGGTCAATAGCCTCATCGCGGGTGGGGCTGTAGGCTATCAATTTAGCTATCATAGGGTCGTAGAAAATAGGTATTTCCATGCCTTCTTCAAAGCCGTCATCTACCCTTATGCCGGGTCCTTTAGGGGTGCGGTACACCTCGAGCGTGCCGGTATCGGGCAAAAAATTGTTAAGCGGGTCTTCGGCACATACGCGTAGCTCAATGGCATGTCCGTTAATTTTAAGGTCTTCTTGCTTAAACGACAATGGCTTACCGAATGCTACGTTAATTTGCTCTTTAACAAGGTCTATACCCGTTATCATTTCTGATACACAGTGTTCTACTTGCAGGCGGGTGTTCATTTCTAAAAAGTAGAAGTTAAGGTCATCATCTGCCAAAAACTCTACCGTGCCGGCACCATAGTAGTTGCAAGCTCGTGCTACCGCTATGGCACATTCGCCCATTTTGTGCCTAATATCAGGTGTTAAACAGCTGGAGGGTGCTTCTTCTATCAGTTTTTGGTGGCGGCGTTGTACAGAGCATTCCCGCTCAAAAAGATAGGCATAATTGCCGTGCATATCGCAAATAAGTTGAATTTCAATGTGCTTGGGCGAGCCTACATATTTTTCAATAAACACGGCATCATTGCCAAATGCGCTTAGGGCTTCGCTTTTAGCAGTGCGCATTTGTTCTTCTAATTCTTGTGCATTGTTCACCACGCGCATTCCTTTACCGCCCCCGCCTGCCGATGCCTTTATGAGCAAAGGAAAGCCTATACGGGCTGCGATGGTGTGCGCTTCTTCTACACTGTTGATAGGGTCTTCGGTGCCCGGCACCATGGGGACATTAAACTTTTTAGCTGCTTGCTTGGCACTTATTTTATCGCCCATCATGTTGATAGAATAGGCAGACGGTCCTATGAATATTAAGCCAGCATCGGTAACGGCTTGCGAAAAGGCAGCATTTTCGCTTAAAAAGCCATAGCCGGGGTGAATGGCAGTGGCACCGGTTTGCAAGGCAGCAGCTATTATTTTTTCGGCTCTTAGGTAGGACTGTGCCGATAAAGCAGGTCCAATACACACTGCTTCGTCTGCAAAACGCACAAACGGCATGGTTCTGTCGGCTTCGCTATACACGGCTACGGTGGGGATACCCATTTCCCGCGCAGTGCGCATCACTCTAAGTGCTATTTCGCCCCTGTTGGCTACAAGTATTTTGTTCATGAGGGGGCGAAATTAGCATAAATAGCTTAGGATACAAAAGCATAGTAACCAACGTGCCCGCCCTTACATTCCCCCAACTATTAACATTTATTGCACAGCTTAAAAATAGTATGCCTATCTTTTATACCTTTGTGGTAGATGGCTGATACCTGCCGTTTGCCTTGATATGCGCAATGTTTTATTGCTAATACAGCGGTTTTTCAACCTGATTTTATTTGTGTTTTTAGAGGTTATTTGCTTTATGCTTTTAACCCATGCACGTACTTTGCAGGGCGATGATGTGCTAAGCGCAGCTAATACCGTTGTTGGGCTTATCTATGAAAAGAGAAGTGCCCTAATTTACTATATTAGTCTTGACAAAATGAATGATAGCCTGCTAAACGAAAATGTAAGGCTACACAAAGCTCTTGCCTCGCTTACGGCTAAAGATACGGTTTTTGACCTGCATAGCAAGCTACCCACTATTTTAGCCTCCGATACCGGCTCAACGGCAAGCAAAGCCGCCAACAAAGATACCACAAGCAAGCACACGCTTGAGTATGCTGAATATGAGTATAAAACGGCTATGGTGATTAACAACTCTACCAACAATGTTAACAACTATATTACTATCAACCGGGGCAGCAATTCCGGCATAGCAAAGGGCATGAGCGTGATTACGGGCACGGGTTTGGTGGGCTGGGTGGAGCACGTTTCTGCGCATTATGCTACCGTATTGTCCATTATGAGTAAGCAGCAGGTGGTGAGTGCAAGGCTGAAAGACGGCACTTACGGCTTTTCGTATTGGGACAACGAAAACCCTACACAGTTTGTTATGAAAGATATGCCCCAGCAAATAAAAGTTAAACCCGGAGACTCGGTATTCACCACCTCCTATTCGCGTCTGTTTCCGCCGGATATTTTATTGGGAACGGTTATAAAAAGTGTGTTTAACAAACACAACGGCTATTATCAGCTATACCTAAAACCATCGGTAAATTTCCGGAATTTGCAATATGTGTATGTGGTGCAAAACAAAATGATACCTGAAAGAAAACAATTAGAAGATTCTTCTGCTAAAAAATAATTGCCTATGAACCCGTATATAAAAAACCTGTTTCGTTTTGTTATTATATTAGCCATTCAGGTGTTGCTCTTGGGCAATATTACGCTTTATTTGCTGCCACAGCCGGCGGGTTCGCTGTTTATACCCTTAATATATCCGCTTTTTATACTCATGCTGCCCTTTGAAACGCCGGTGTGGATACTACTTTTCTTAGGCTTTTTTATGGGTGCTGCCGTTGATGCGTTTTACACTACGGGTGGTATGCACGCGGCGGCTGCGGTGCTTATAGCCTATTTGCGCACCAATGTATTGCAAACGCTTATGCCCCACAAATTGGACGAATATGCCGGCTTGCAGCCCTCGGTTAAAAATATGGGGTGGCTACCCTTTTTGGTATATGCTGCTTTTTTGATACTGATACACCATATATTTTTCTTCACCTTAGAGTCGTGGTCGTTTAGCAGCTTTCCTACTTTGGCACTAAAGATAGGTGCTTCTTTGGGCACAAGCATGCTGTTTGTGGTAGCTTATGCCCTACTGTTTACCAAGCAGTATGCCGCGCGGTAGCGGGGGGATATTATCTTTTTGTAACCACTTGCAAGTTATAATTTCTACGTCTAAATTTGCCGCAAATTTAATCAATTATGCTACACAGAAAATTTAAACTGAATACCTCCCCCGCTGTTTTTTAAATTGACAAGAGCAATAGAGTGTTGTTATTTATTCTTAACCCTAATGAATTCAACTATTCTATGGAATTTTTAAGGGATATTATCTGTTTATTGTTTGGGGTTCTTCTTAATTTATTGGTTGTATCTTTTATAATTGGATCATTCATTTCCGAAAAAGGCACTTCTTTTACAGATACCATCAGAGCCGGTTTCCGTGGAGCTATCATTAATCTCATAATTTGGGCTGTTATCTTTGTTTTTTTCACTCATGCATAACCCACAAAAAAAGACAGTAGATATGGTGGGTCGCATGGGCATATCCCAGTAAATAAAAAGTGGGTGGAGAAAGTAATAGTTAATGATTAATTATTAATGCTAAATTATTAATGTGTGTAGGGGCTGAAAATTTTCAGCCCCTACACGTAGCCACTACTTATAGCTTCTTGCGCTTGGGTGCACCACTTCGTAGATAAGGTCTTCTTTGTGCATTTTGGCTTCGCCTTCGCTTAGGTATTCCCAAGCGGCTACATACATATATTTTTCGTCATCGCGTAGGGCTTCACCGTCTTCAGTTTGGTACTCTTCTCTAAAGTGCCCGCCGCAGCTTTCGTTGCGGTCTAATGCGTCTTTGCACATGAGTTCGCCCAATTCTAAGAAATCGGCTACACGGTTAGCTTTGTCCAATTCAGGGTTAAATGCTTCCACTTCACCGGGTATTCTTACGTTAGTCCAAAACTCTTTGCGCAGGGCTTTAATTTCCTGAATAGCGGCTTTTAAGCCTTCCGCATTGCGCCCCATGCCGCATTTGTCCCACATAATTTTGCCTAATCTTTTATGGAAACTCTCAACACTTTCTTTACCCTTAATGCTCATTAGCTTTTGTATGCGGTCTGCCACTTCTTTTTCGGCAGCTACAAAGGCAGGGTGGTCGGTAGGAATGGCTTTGGTGCGAATGTCATCGGCTAAGTTGTTGCCCAATGTATAAGGAATAACAAAATAACCGTCAGCCAAGCCCTGCATTAGTGCCGATGCACCCAATCTGTTGGCACCATGGTCGCTATAGTTTGCTTCGCCTAATGCGTATAGTCCCGGCACTGTGGTCATAAGTTCATAATCCACCCATAGCCCGCCCATAGTGTAGTGCACGGCAGGGTAAATGCGCATGGGTAGTTCGTAAGGGTTTTCACCGGTAATTTTTTCATACATGTCAAATAAATTACCATATTTTTCCTTCACCACAGCCTTACCCATGGTCAGTATTTCTTGTTTAGATGCGTTAGGCTTGCCTTGTTTATTGGCTTCTGTTTTGCCGTAACGCTCAATGGCAGACGCAAAATCAAGATAAACAGCCATTTTAGATGAGCCTACACCGTAGCCGGCATCACACCGTTCTTTGGCAGCACGGCTTGCCACATCACGCGGCACTAAGTTACCAAATGCCGGATAGCGGCGTTCTAAGTAATAGTCGCGTTCTTCTTCGGGTATGTCGGTGGCTTTACGGGTATCATTTTTAGCTTTTGGCACCCATATTCTGCCGTCATTTCTAAGTGATTCAGACATTAGCGTTAACTTAGACTGATGGTCGCCACTAACGGGTATGCAGGTAGGGTGAATTTGCGTAAAGCAAGGATTGCCAAAGTAAGCACCCTTTTTATGTGCCTTCCATGCTGCGGTAACATTGCTGCCCATAGCATTGGTACTTAGGTAAAACACATTGCCATAGCCACCGGTGCACAACAATACTGCGTGTCCAAAATGGCGTTCTAACTTACCGGTAACTAAATTGCGGGCTATTATGCCGCGTGCTTTACCGTCTATCAGCACCACCTCAAGCATTTCGTGGCGGGCATACATGGTAACTGTTCCTAAAGATACTTGCCTTTCTAAGCCTTGATATGCCCCTATGAGCAACTGTTGCCCCGTTTGCCCGGCAGCATAAAAGGTGCGTTGCACTTGCGTACCGCCAAAAGAGCGATTGCTCAGCAAGCCTCCGTATTCACGGGCAAAAGGCACGCCTTGCGCCACGCATTGGTCTATAATATTGGTACTTACTTCAGCTAAGCGGTGCACATTGCCTTCACGAGAGCGGTAGTCGCCCCCTTTTATGGTATCATAAAATAGCCTGTAGGTGCTGTCGCCATCGTTTTGATAGTTTTTGGCAGCGTTTATGCCGCCTTGAGCAGCAATAGAGTGTGCCCTGCGCGGGCTGTCCTGAAAGCAAAAAGCCTTTACTTTATAGCCCATTTCGCCCAAAGACTTTGCCGCAGATGCACCCGCCAAGCCCGTGCCCACTACAATAATTTCTAACTGACGCTTGTTTGCCGGATTTACCAGCTTGCAAGTTGCCTTATAATTTTTCCATTTTGAATCTAATGCTCCCGCAGGTATTTTAGCGTTTAACGGCATGGAATGTTGTATTTATTGTAAATTATTGATGTTGTTGCTGTAAAAAAGGAAAACACTTATTTAATCATGCCAAGGTGAATGGCAATAGGCATAAGCATAAATATAAGCGGTACAATTATAGAAAACCCAATGCCTATCAGCTGTATTAAGGATTTATACTTTTTGGCATTTAAGCCCAATGTTTGGAAGGCACTGTAGAAGCCGTGCACCAAGTGCCATGCCAAAGAAATGCAACCCAACACATATATAAGTACTACTAAAGGGTTGGCAAAAGTATTTTTCATTTCTATAAATAGGTCTTTTTCATGCCCGGAAAAGGTTTGCTCGTAGCGGTTGGGCACCCAAAAATGGGCTAAATGAACAATGAGGAACATTAATATAAGCGTGCCCAATATTGCCATGCTACGGCTATACCATTTGCTGGTGGCATTGCCGGCAGAAACGGCATACTTTACCGGACGCTTTGATTTGTTCTTAAAATAAAGGCTTAATCCCTGAATGATGTGCAAAAACAAAAAGGCAAATAAGCCTATTTCTACAGAGCGAATAATGAAGTTTGTACCCATAAAGTGGGCTGCTTCATTAAAGCTTTTGCCGTTGTCGTTGTAAAAAATTTGTGCATTAACGTAGCAGTGTACAATTAAAAATACAATCAGGAATAGCCCCGTCAGCGACATTTGGATTTTTTTACCAATGGAACTACTGAATTGATTTTTCCAGCTCATTTCAGAAGAATTTTATAAGCGTAATTAAATTTTGGCGCAAAGGTAGTAAATTGAAGGGTAAATTCATAATAAAACCCGCAATATATCAATAGGCACAGGCTATAGGGGTATGTTGGGGTTTTTCACTCCCTTAAAAAGAAAACCCGCCATGAGAGCGGGTTTTAAGGTAATTTGCGGACTGGACGGGACTCGAACCCGCGACCTCCGCCGTGACAGGGCGGCATTCTAACCAACTGAACTACCAATCCAAATAGTCCTTTTTTCTTTGGGACTGCAAAGGTAATTGAATTATTGAGAAGTACAAAATTATGGCGCATTTTTTTATTTCTTTAGCAGTGTACGCATAAACGAATGGTGAGATATGCGCGCCATGTGTTGTTATAGTAATTTTCTTTGTATCTATTTTAGGGTGTATGTTTGGATAAAAACAAACCCTTGTTGTATTAAGTGTTGGATATTACAGTTCAATTACTACCCCACCCAAAATACAACCTATTGATAACATACACATTTGGGGAAGTAGTGCTATATTTGCGGCAAGAAAAAATATTCATGTCAGTTCTAGTTAATAAAAATTCAAAGGTAATAGTTCAGGGCTTTACCGGTACGGAAGGTACATTCCACGCTACACAAATGATAGAATACGGCACCCAAGTGGTGGGAGGCATTACGCCCGGCAAAGGAGGCACTATGCACCTTGACAAGCCTGTGTTTAATACCGTTAAAGAAGCCGTAGATAGCACCGGTGCCGATGTGTCCATCATATTTGTGCCACCGGTATTTGCAGCCGATGCAGTTATGGAAGCTGCCGATGGCGGCATAAAGCTAATTATTTGCATTACGGAAGGCATTCCGGTGCAAGATATGGTGCTTGCCAAAGAATATATTAAAGGCAAAGACTGTCGATTGATAGGTCCTAACTGTCCGGGTGTAATATCATCAGAAGAGGCAAAAGTGGGCATTATGCCGGGCTTTATCTTCAAAAAAGGCACTATAGGTATTGTATCTAAGTCGGGCACGCTTACTTATGAAGCAGCTGACCAAGCAGTGAAGGCAGGCTTAGGCGTTTCTACTGCCATAGGCATAGGCGGCGACCCCGTGATAGGCACTACCACGCGCGAAGCGGTAGAATTGCTGATGAACGACCCCGAAACCGAAGGCATAATAATGATAGGCGAAATAGGCGGAAACATGGAAGCCGAAGCTGCCCGCTGGATAAAAGACAATAAACAAAAGCCGGTTGTTGGCTTTATAGCAGGGCAAACAGCCCCTCCCGGCCGGCGCATGGGTCATGCAGGAGCTATAGTGGGTGGTGCGGAAGATACCGCTGCTGCCAAAATGGCTATCATGCGTGAATGCGGCATAGCCGTTGTTGACTCTCCGGCTGATATTGGCAGTACTATGGCAGCAGAACTTAAAAAGGTGATGGTTGAACAATAATGCCCCACTCCGGTAATTACCAAAAATATTATTACCGTGTTGCAAAAAATATTTTGTTTGTAACGAACAAAGTTGTACCTTTGCGCTCCCAACAAAAATCAGCTTTAATAAATCATATTCATGGCTAATCATAAGGCAACCAAAAAAGACGTAAGACAAAGTGCCAAACGCAATGAGCGCAACCGCTATTATGGCAAAACCACTCGTAATGCCATTAGAGCATTATTAGCTCTTAGCAGCAAAACAGAAGCTACAGCGCAATTACCCAAAGTAGTTTCTTTGATAGACCGTTTAGCTAAGAAAAACGTTATTCACAAAAACAAAGCCGCCAACCTAAAATCCGGCGTAGCTAATCACGTGAATGCCTTAGCTTAATACTAAGCCTACTACTTAACGTACTTATACAATAAAAAGCGTCCCAATTCCGGTTGGGACGCTTTATTATTGTATGAGTCCCACAGTAGGTGGTAGAATTCGGACAATTTGCCCTGTCAAAAACCATATTATATGCCATTGTCTATTTCGGGGAAAAATAGTCTTCCGAATCAATGCTTTAGGCACATAGTATTTAGATAAGTTGTACCTTTGCAGTTCCGTTGCGGATAATTGAACATTTGCACGGTTGTTGCTAATAGCAGCTGTTGTATTCCTATTCATTTGCTCATGTCAGATTTACCTGTTTCCGCCTCCAAACCCATTATTGAAAAAGAAAGTATCGTAATTCGCTTTTCCGGTGACTCCGGCGATGGTATGCAGCTAACCGGCAATCAATTTGCCGACACGGCAGCGTTCTTAGGCAGCGATTTGTCCACCTTCCCTGAATTTCCGGCAGAAATACGCGCTCCCGCAGGCACACCGGCAGGGGTGTCGGGCTTTCAGCTACACTTTGGCAGTAAACAAATATACACCCCCGGCGATAAGTATGACGTATTGGTAGCCATGAACGCAGCAGCGTTTAAGGTGGACATTGCCAAGCTAAAAACCGGGGGCATTATCATAGCCAACACCGGTGGTTTTGACAAAAAAAACCTTCAGTTGGCAGGCTATACCGACAATGTTAGCCCATTGGACACCCATGCGGTGGACAATTATTCGGTCTATAAAATTGATATTTCGCGCCACACCAAAGACTGTTTAGAACAATCCGGCTTGGGTACAAAAGAAATAGAAAGGTCAAAAAACATGTTTGTTTTGGGGCTGCTATTTTGGATGTTTGACGAGCCTATGGACTATACCATAGGCTTTATCAATGAAAAATTTGGCAAAAAGCCCGATATAGCCTTAGCCAACATCAATACCCTGAAAGCGGGCTGGAATTATGGCGATAATACAGAAATTTTTGCCAACCGCTATAAGGTGTCATCGGCGCATTTGC
Organism: Chitinophagia bacterium; assembly: GCA_010021705.1. Taxonomy (GTDB): domain Bacteria; phylum Bacteroidota; class Bacteroidia; order Chitinophagales; family Chitinophagaceae; genus RGMU01. The sequence continues at coordinate 16,062 of RGMU01000006.1, forward strand.
CACCCGGAAATTATCGCAATATCACCGGCAATCAAGCCACAGCCATAGGGCTAATAGCAGCGGCACACCAAGCCAATCTGCCTTTGTTTTTAGGCTCATATCCCATCACTCCGGCTTCTGATGTGCTGCATGAGCTATCTAAGTATAAAACAAGTAATGTAAAAACTTTTCAGGCAGAAGACGAGATAGCCTCCATAGGGGCTGCCATAGGGGCATCTTATGCGGGCGCATTGGCTGCCACCACAACTTCGGGTCCCGGCATGTCGCTCAAGGCAGAAGCTATGGGCTATGCCGTTATGTTAGAATTGCCATTGCTTATCATAGATATTCAGCGAGGCGGACCGTCAACCGGCTTGCCTACCAAAACCGAACAAAGCGACCTGTTGCAAGCCATGTACGGCAGGCACGGAGAAGCACCACTACCCGTATTGGCTGCCGCTACCCCATCTGATTGCTTTGAAACTGTTTATGCCGCCGCCAAAATAGCTATTGAACACACCACCCCCGTAATATGCCTTACCGATGGCTATATTGCCAATGGGTCGGAACCGTGGCGGTATCCGCAGGAAGAAGATTTACAGCCCATCAGTGTTAACTTTGCCACACAGCCCAACACAGATAGCGGTGCTTTTTTGCCTTATAAGCGTGATGATCGCTATGTGAGACCATGGGCAATACCCGGCACTCCGGGGCTAACCCACCGCATAGGAGGCTTGGAAAAAGCCCATGAAACCGGCAATGTATCTTATGACGCAAACAACCATGAATTAATGACCCAACTGCGTGCAAAAAAGATTAATGCCATAGCCGATGCCATACCCTTAGCCTCCATAGAAACAGGAAAAGCTACGGGAAAGCTACTTGTATTAGGCTGGGGTAGCACTTTTGGGGCAATTAAAACCACCGTAACCGAGCTTATTGCCGAAGGGCATGAAGTGTCTCAGCTTCATTTGCGACACATAAACCCCTTCCCGAAAAACTTGCACCGGTTGCTAACGGCTTTTGATAAAATAATAATACCGGAAATGAATTGCGGACAGTTGGTTAAGCTAATCAGGGCTGAATTTTTACTGCCTGCCATATCTTACACCAAAGTACAAGGCTTGCCTTTTACTACAGCCGAGCTAAAGAAGTTTTGCTTAGAACAAATTAAACTATTTTAACTAATCCATAAATTGTGCTAATAAATTTCAAATTCAGCACTAAACCGCCATTTATATGAGCCATACTACTCCGCCGCTTACCGCCAAAGACTTTGCCTCCAACCAAGAGGTAAAATGGTGTCCCGGTTGTGGTGATTATTCCATACTCAAACAGGTACAAACCGTTTTTCCGGCTTTTGGCGTTGCCAAAGAAAATATAGTCTTCGTATCAGGTATTGGGTGCGCAGCACGCTTCACCTATTATATGGACACTTATGGTATGCACACCATTCACGGGCGTGCCGCTACCATAGCAGCCGGCATAAAAACCATTAACCCTAATCTATCGGTATGGATGGTGTCCGGCGATGGCGATGCGCTTTCTATTGGAGGCAACCACTTTATCCATCTTTTTCGTAAAAATTTTGATATTAAATACTTAATGTTTAATAATCAAATCTATGGGCTTACTAAGGGGCAGTACTCCCCTACTTCCGAGCAAGGTAAAGTGGCAAAGTCAACCCCTTATGGTAGCGTAGAGTTGCCCTTTAACCCACCGGAAGTAGCATTAGGCGCAAAGGCTACCTTTGTGGCACGCTCCCTTGACCGCGACCCTAAACACTTGCAAGCCATGCTTACCCGCGCCAATGCGCACAAGGGCACCGCTTTTGTAGAAATTTATCAAAACTGCCCTGTGTTTAACGATGGCACATTCTTTGCTTATTCTGAAAAAGAAACCAAGCAAGAGGCTGCTCTAATTCTTGAACATGGCGCACCCTTACTTTTTGGCAATGACCGCTCTAAGGGCATTCGCCTTGACGGCACAATGCCCCAAATTGTTGACCTAAACGAAGGCACATACTCCCAAACCGACCTGTGGATACATGACGAAAGCGACAAAACTAAAGCCAATTTATTAGCCCGCTTTCCTGACTTTGACTTACCTTTGCCGCGCCCTTTTGGTGTGTTTTATGCAGAGCTAAGACCCACTTATGAAGACCTGCTTAATGAGCAAGCCAACGAGCTAATAGCTAAAAAAGGCAAACCGATGCTTAATAAAATATTGGCAGGCGAAAAAACATGGACGGTATTGTAATATATGAGCAGTAAACTATTCTATTGGCAATTTTTTATTCTCTTATTAATTTGCGGCAATTCCTTTGCAGGTTGCTTTTATCCGCCGCATGACAAAAAGGTGTGCCTATTTGGCAGAGTGGTATATAATAACAGCTACTTGCCCAATGCCCGCCTTGCGTTGTTTAAGAACGACACATTAATAGAAAAATCTACAGCAGACTCTAACGCCATATTCAGGTTTTACAACCTGCCTTCAGGTAAATATGTTATAAAAGCAGTTACACAATACGGAGATAGGCTAATTTCTGTGCCCACCATAGTGAATACCCATCTATACACCGATACCTTTTATTGCGATAGCTTTTTGTTGGTAAGTACGGTTAGCAACACTGATACGCCGCTAAAAAACAATATAGACAAAATAGTGATATACAAGCAAAAAAGAGAACTGTGGGCGTATGCAGAAGGCATGCTATTAAAAAAATATAGGGTAAGTTTAGGCTTTACACCCGTTGGCGCAAAGCACTTTGAGGGAGACGGCAAAACGCCGGAAGGCAAGTATCATGTATCTATGAAAAAACCTCAAAGCCTATACCACAAAGCCCTATTGGTATCCTACCCCAATGCCGATGATATAAAACATGCAGCAGAACACAGCAAGCGTACCGGCGGCGATATTGAAATACACGGCTCTATAAGCAATTTAGCCTCCGAACAGGCAGAATATGAAAAAATAGACTGGACAGCAGGTTGCATAGCCCTTACCAATGCCCATATAGACGAAATATTTGCCAAAACAGCCCTAAACACAGCTATTGAAATTTATCCATGATGTTTATCAGTGTTAAATTTTGCATAAAGTAAAAAACTATTTGGTTCAAAAAGTACCTTTGCATACATTTTGCTACTAAACCGTATAGCACCAATCATATCTATCACAAGCGCAATATGCAGCCCATAGAAAAATCGTTTTCTTTATTGCAAAATCCCAAAAGGATTTTTATTGCTACCCATTATAACCCCGATGGAGACGCTTTGGGCAGTATACTTGGTTTGCAGCACTATCTTAAAAGCAAGGGGCATGAAGTAACTGCCGTTACGCCAAACGATGTGCCCGCATACTTAGAGTGGATGCCGGGTGCCAATGCCCTTATCAATTACGAAAAAAACACAGCCGTAGCCGAAAAAGCATTAGCAGAATGCGACATAATATTTGTTGTTGACCTTAACGACCCTTCCCGCACAAGGAATTTGGAAAATAGCCTCACGCAGGCTACGCAGCCCAAGATACTTATAGACCACCACTTATTCCCCAACCCTATATGGGACTATGGCATTAGCTTGCCGGAAAAAAGTAGTACCTGCGAAATGGTGTTTGATTTCATTGCCATAAATGGCGATAAACACCTCATTACACAAAAAATTGCCACATGCCTATACACCGGCATCAT
>RGMU01000051.1 GCA_010021705.1 Chitinophagia bacterium
TTAAAAATAGATTGATCAAATTCATGAGGATAGAAACCAGCATTTAAAATATATTTTTCATTTCCTGGAGGGTGTATTGGGGGTTCAGCGCATATCCCACATACTACATTATTGGAATTTATATGTTTTAGTATATTTTCAAAAAAATTTTTATGAACAATCATGTCAGCATGAAGTATTCCTATAACTTTTCTTTAGATGATACCAATAGGTTAGCATTAACTGATAGCGCAAAATTTTTTATAGCTCCGGACAGTCAAGCTGTGCTTAAAATTACTTATCCGCACTTTGACCATAATATTTTCAAATTGGCAGAATATTATACTAAATCAATGCTTACCAAAGTAGAAGAGTATGTTAATAATGATATTCAGCAAGAATTTGAGTATAAGTATGATAATGCTCAAAGAAAAATTAGTGCCATAGAAGAAAATCATATTACTAAGGCACATTATAAAAAGACGTATGAATACGGCAAGGATAAACCAAGCGGTGATTCTTTAATTACTGAAACTTCGTACTACAACAACAAGGTAGAATTTTATACTAAAATGTACTATAACAAAAGCAAGCAAAAATATAAGGAGGTACGGCTAAACGACAATAATAAAGAAATAGTGCACACTGAAACATTTAATTATAATGAAAAGGGTAGGCTAAAAGAAAGAGTTGTGTATTTTCCTCAATTTAAGGTAACGAAAAACTTTGCAGAAGATGGTAGCCTGCCCGATAACTGTTTTACCACTAATTTATTGCCCACCACCGACCCTATATTAAGACAAAACAGAGTAGAGAAGCTCAAACGGTTTTTGAGTACACATAAGTTTTTATTTAATAATCCGGTTTGCAGCAGTTGCAGGTATTTTTATGGCAACAACACTACTAAAATTATTATAAAATCATCGCAGTATCCTAATACATTTCAGGTTACGCTACAGCTATATGAAAAGCTATAATATACCGATGCCGTAGCAGATGTTTCCATAATTCTATATAAAATAGTACCTTTATCATTTCTATTAATTGAAACACTACCATTTGGTATAGATATGATGAATTTAGGCATCTTTGGAGTAGGTCATTTGGGTAAAATCCATATTCAGCAATGGCTAAAAATACAAGATGTAAACATTATGGGCTTCTATGATCCTGATGATAAGAATGCACAGGAGGTAGAAAAGTTGTATAACCTTAAAAGATATTCCGCAGTTGAAGACTTGCTGAATGATGTTGAGCTTATAGATATTGTAAGCCCCACGTCAACACATTATCAATTAGCAAAACCAGCCATAAAAGCCGGCAAACATCTATTTATAGAAAAGCCTTTTGCTAACACCATTGAGGAGGGCAAAGAGCTTATTAAACTCATAAAAGAAGCCGGAGTTAAGTGCCAAGTGGGGCATGTGGAGAGGTATAATCCTGCGTTTACTGTACTGTCGCAATATTCTATATCGCCTCTGTTTATTGAAGCACACCGTCTGGCGCAGTTTGACCCTCGCGGCACAGACGTATCTGTAATATTAGACTTGATGATACACGATATTGACATTGTTTTATCCTTAGTTAATTCAGAAGTTAAAAATATATCGGCAAGTGGTGTATCGGTGGTTAGCAATACGGCTGATATAGCCAATGCGCGTATAGAGTTTGACAACGGCTGCGTGGCAAACCTTACAAGTAGCCGTATTTCATTAAAAAAGATGCGCAAAGCCCGTCTTTTTCAGCGTGATGCCTATATTGGGATAGACTTTTTAGATAAAAAGACCGAAATTATAAAAATAGATAGTACCGCTCAACCCAATGCGAGTATGAGCCTACCTATTAAAACTAATGAAGGAGAACAGCGCATTATATCGGTGGATATGCCCAAAATACCCACTACTAATGCCATATTTGACGAACTTTCTGACTTTGTGAACGCCATAAAGCACAATAAACCCACATTAGTGTCTGAAATAGATGGTTATTTGGCTATGGAAGTAGCCCATCAAATACTACATAAAATGAAAATGATGGAGCAGCTACATACTATTTAATCACTATTAACGTTTTATTCTATATCCTAAATTACTATCATGTACAGGCAGCTTACTCCATATCTATCCCTGTTATTTTTATGGATTAGTTGTATAACAAGCTGCAAGCCTGCATCTTCAGAGAATGGCACGCCCACTTACGTAAGAGTGGATTCTATTACCATTAAAGCCGGCACAGTGCCTCTTTCAACCTCTTCTAAAATAGATGCTGTATGGGCATATTGGAACAATACGCCTATTGCCATATTAGATTTGCCGGCTATTATACCGATATTAGCCACAGAAAAAGGCGTACTTTCCTTATCGCCTGCAGTAAGGGCAAACGGACTTAGCAATTTTATAGCCCCATACCCTTTTTATAAAGCAGATACGTTTACCATAGTGCCACAGCCTAAATCTATTATTAATCACAGCCCTGCGTGCACCTATTTTAGCACCGTTCAATACAATAAAATAGCTGACTTTAACTCCGGCATAACGCGCTTTAAGTTAGCAACCGGTACAGTTGAAATGCAAATTACTACGCTTGATTCGCAGCGGTTTGAAGGCAATGGTTCAGGCATTATCAACCTGCACTTGCCCAACGATACTTTGTGTGAAGACACTACCCTAATAGCCTTCACGATACCGGCAAATAAAGACGTATATTTAGAATTTAACTACAAAAATACAGTCCCCTTTGCCGTTGGCTTGCGGTCAAATATTACCGGCTATTCCTATATGCGCTACTTGGCAGGTGTTTACCCTTCGGCTAAGTGGTCAAAATTCTATGTGCCTTTGCGGGACTTTGCAGGGCACTATCCGGGCGATAGATACACTTTGTACATAAAAGCCCAATTACCCGAAGGTTACACCACCGGCACCGTATTTCTTGATAACATCCAACTTATATACTTTAACTAAACTATGAACCTATCACCACACAAAAAAATTGCAATTCTCAAATTACTGCTTTTTGACTATTTATCTGCCATATTGGCATGGCTCTCTTTTTGGGCATACCGTCAAAACTTTTTATTTTCTATACCATATCTTAAAACCCCTGAAAAGTTTTTTCTACGTGATGCCTTAAATGGATTAATTATTATTCCCGTGGCATGGTGTGTACTCTATTACCTTTCAGGCACGTATTTTGACCTATACCGCAAATCAAGGTTGCATGAAATTAACAGAACAATAATTTCATGCTTTATAGGGTGTTTATTTGTATCGGTTTTTATTTTTTCTAACGATAAGGGCGATAATCAATATTTTACCAATGCAGTAATACATTATCTTTTTCTGCATTTGTTTATCACCCTCACTTTCAGATTGGCACTGCTTTATCAAGTAAAACAAAACCTTATAAAAGGCAAAGTAGGCTTTAATACCCTTATAATAGGGGGGAATATGCAGGCAATTAACATTTATAAACAAGTGTCTGAAAACCCCATTGCTTTGGGCAATATATTTATAGGCTTTATATATTCCAATAAAGAAAAGGGCAATGGTATGTCGGAATATCTACCGCAGTTAGGGCATATTAATGAATTGGAGGCTATTATTGACAAAAACAATATAGAAGAGGTTATAGTAGCCGTAGATTCTTCAGAGCACCATTTGTTAGAGAACATACTCACTCGCCTATGCTATAGACCGGTGGTTGTAAAAGTATTGCCTGATTATTATGATATATTATCAGGTTCTGTAAAAACAAGCAATGTGTATGACGCAGTGTTGATACACATACACCCTGAACTAATGCCCGATTGGCAGCGCGTATGCAAGCGTATGATAGATATTGTATGTTCTGCGGTGGCTTTGATAGCACTATCGCCATTTTTGCTGTTTGTGGCAATTATGGTTAAGCTATCTTCTCCGGGTGGAATATTGTATAAGCAGCAGCGAATAGGCTTGCTGGGCAGACCATTTTATATCTATAAATTTCGCTCTATGTATATAGATGCAGAGGCAAAGGGTCCTGCGCTATCCAGCAAAATGGATAATAGAATCACCCCTTGGGGGCGCATAATGCGCAAATGGCGCATTGATGAATTGCCCCAATTTGTGAACATTATAAAGGGTGAAATGAGCCTTGTAGGTCCCCGCCCGGAACGCAAACATTATATAGATATTATTATAAAAGACCATGAACACTATAAATACCTTCATAAAGTGAAACCCGGGTTAACGTCATGGGGAATGGTAAAATTTGGGTATGCCGAAAATGTGGACGAAATGATAGAGCGGATGCGCTACGACCTGCTGTATATTGAGAACTGCTCCCTTGCGTTAGACATAAAAATTATGCTCTATACGCTTATGGTAATATTTCAAGGCAGGGGCAAGTAATAAGCATTATTCTTATCTTTGCCCCAAAATCCTCCTCCATGCAAATAGCCAATCCGCTGAATGACGTAGCCTTTAAGTGGCTGATGCTGAACAAAAGAATTGCTAAATTCTTTTTGAGCACCATTTTGCAAAAAAACATTATTGAAGTGCACCCTGCTCAGCAAGAGCAAGCAGTGAGGATGGACTACATTGCCACAATTATAGACGATAGCGGGCAGGAAACTAAAGTAATGATTGAGGTACAAAAATTCCACCACCGAGACGACATCACCCGCTTTAGGCACTACATAGGCAACTATTACACCAACGAACAGCGCACAAAACGAGCAGACGGCACGCTAAAACCGCATATTCCATTAACCGTTCTTTACATATTAGGCTACAAAGACCCGCAAATAGAGCAGTGCATTTACAAAGTAGAGCCGGTGGGCACAGACCAATTAACGGGAGAATTAACACCCTATCAAAGTGAGTTTATATCAAGTTTAACGCACAGTATTCATATATTTCAAATACCAAGAATAGATTCGGAGCGTCTGTCCAGCAAATTGGGGCAGCTGTTAAGCGTTTTTTATGAAGCGCATAAGCAATCAGCCAAAGCCTATTTATTGGACTATCCATTCAAAAATAAGATAACAGAGCAAGAGGTAGAATACATTTTAGCCGAGCTTAACAAAGTAACTTTAGATACAGAGTTAAGAAAGGCTTATGATGAGGAAGAAGAAGCGTATAAAAGCTATTACGACACACTTGAAGACTTAGAAAATCAGGTGGCAAAGCAGAACAAAGCATTGGAGGAAAAGGAGAAGGAGATAGCGGAGACCAAACAGGTGGTAGAAGAAAAAGACAAAGCCATAGAGCTTAAAGAAAAGGTAATAGCCCAAAATATAATGGCTTTGGAGCAGAAGGATAGGGCTTTGGAGGAAGAAAGAAGGGTGGCAGAAGAGAATAGAAAGGCATTGGAGGAGAAGGATAAGTTAGCCAAAGAACTGCAATTAAATACGGCTCGTTATATGCTAAGCACCGGTGCTACTATTGCCACTATCATGGAATTTACTAAGCTAAGCGAGGAGGAAATAGAAGGGCTGAAGTAGCTTGTTTGTAATTCAAATTTATTTTTCTTGTTTTATCTAATCGTACCAACGGTGATATTTGCAATTTTTTACAAATAACTTGCCTACCTTTGCTACATGAAAGTAGCAGATACCTTAGCAATGGCAAACACCCAATATTACTTAGATAAAGAAGCCCAATATGGAGCGCATAATTATCATCCGCTTCCGGTGGTGCTTACCAAAGGAAGTGGTGTACACGTGTGGGATATTGAGAATAACCGTTATTACGACTTTTTGTCCGGCTATTCTGCCATTAATCATGGGCATTGCCATCCTAAAATAATGGAGATATTTTTGGAGCAGGCACAGCGTTTAACGCTAACCTCACGCGCCTTTCATAACGATGCCTTGGGTGAATATGCCGAGTATATTACGCGGTTCTTTGGCTATGATAAGGTATTGCCCATGAATACGGGTGCCGAAGCTGTAGAAACTGCATTAAAATTAGCACGCAGGTGGGGGTATGAAGTTAAGGGAGTGGCACCCGGAGAGGCATTGATTGTAACATGCAGCAACAACTTTCATGGTAGAACCATAAGCATTATATCTTTTAGCACAGATGAGCCTTCCAAGCGCAATTTTGGACCCTATACACCCGGCTTGCTTACTATACCATTCAACGATTTGGAGGCACTTAAAGCCGTGTTGCAGAACAAAAACGTAGTAGGCTTTTTGGTAGAGCCTATTCAGGGCGAAGCAGGAATAGTAGTGCCAGATGAGGGCTACATAAGCAATGCTGCACAGTTGTGTAAAGATGCAAACGTGCTGTTTATAGCCGATGAAATTCAAACCGGGCTTGCCCGCACCGGTAAAATGCTTGCATGCGAACACGAGGGCGTTCACCCTGATATGCTAATCTTAGGCAAAGCACTTTCGGGGGGCACAATGCCCGTATCGGCAGTGCTAACAAGCAAAGAAGTGATGGACACCATAAAGCCCGGAGACCATGGCAGTACTTATGGAGGCAATCCGCTGGCATGTAGGGTAGCCATTGCAGCTTTGCAGGCATTAATAGACGAAAATATGGCTGAAAACGCAGCCATTCAGGGAGAGTATTTTCGCGCAGGCTTAAAAGCCATAAATAGCCCGTATGTATCAATAGTAAGGGGTAAAGGGCTGTTTAATGCCATTGTGATAGCGCATGAAGAAGAAGATGCCGCCTGGCAACTGTGCATGATAATGAAAGAGAACGGATTACTCGCCAAGCCCACACATGGCGACCGCATTCGCTTTGCACCACCGCTAACCATTAGCCGCACCCAAATTGAAGATGCAGTGTATATTATAGAGAAAAGCCTGAATAAATTATAAGCCCCTCTTTGCTTTAAGAGCTAACTACCGTACCAATAGACTGCCCTACAACCACGCGAAGCAAATTACCGGTTTGGTTCATATCAAACACAATAATCGGTAAATCGTTTTCTTTGCAAAGCGTGAAAGCGGTCATGTCCATCACTTTTAAGTTTTGGGCAATTACTTGGTCAAACGTTAATTTTTCGTAACGCTTGGCAGTAGGGTCTTTTTCTGGGTCGGCAGAGTAAATACCATCTACGCGTGTACCCTTTAATATAATGTCGGCTTTTATTTCAATGGCACGGAGGCTACCAGCGGTATCGGTAGTAAAGTATGGGTTGCCCGTACCGGCTCCAAAAATCACTACCCGACCCTTTTCTAAATGTCTCATAGCGCGCCTTCTGATGTAAGGTTCGGCTACTTGCTCCATTTTTATGGCACTTAGCAGCCTTGTGTTTACGCCCACTTTCTCTAATGCAGCCTGCAATGCCATACCGTTGATAACTGTAGCCAGCATACCCATATAGTCGCCTTGAGCGCGCTCTATGCCCGTTTGTTGTTCATTCATGCCCCGGTATATGTTGCCCCCGCCTATCACTATTGCCACCTGCACGCCTACATTCGTAATTTCCTTAATTTCTTGGGCATATTGGTCAAGCATGTGTGGGTCAATGCCATAACTCTTTTCGCCCATTAGCGATTCGCCGGATAGCTTTAATAATATTCTGCTGTATTTAGGAAGCATAAGTTGGAACGGAAAACGTTTTGATTTGGTGTGCAAAGAAATAAAAAAAATTTGGCAATTTATCATGTAGCGGTGTAAAAGGTTGTGAGCAGTGCTTTATATTATGCTATTTTGCCGGTAGGCACCGGTTATGGGCAGTTTTTTTGGGAAAAAAGATAAAAGAATAAACTAATTACGTACATTTGGCAAAAAAATAGTAGATTAGCCCCTTTGAAACAATAAATATGAACGTAAAAAACCTTCTTATTGGGTGCATTATAGCTGTTGCTTCTATTTATGCAGCCACCCTTTATACATCATGTAAAAAAGATAAATGCAACGATGTGGTATGCGTAAACGGAGGCTACTGCGATGGCGGACATTGCGTTTGCCCCACCGGCTACGAGGGAGATAGCTGCCAAGTGTATAGCCGTAACAAATGGTTAGGTAACTACAATGGCGGTGATAGCTGTACCGGTCCTGGTGAAAGAGGATATAACATTTTGTTCTTAGCGAATCTTAAAAACCCGGTTCAAATGGTGATGAAGGGTATATTGGGCACCATGAACGACAGTGCTATATGCACTATGGTGGCAAACGATTCTTTTGTGTTTAACGGTGCAAACAACAGTACTACCTACAGAGGCTACGGTAAAATTCGTTTAGACTCACTAAAGATGAAATATACCGTTCAGTCAGACACTGTGAACTACTCTTGCAAGTATCTTGGGCTTAAATATTAGCGTTAAGCAGCTACTACCATAGCCTTTTCTTAATTAGTTTTGGCTTATCTTTGCAGCCCTTTCAAGGGGCTGTATTTTTGTTTATATAAGCCCCCATTATAAATTTTGTTTCAACAATCATAAGCCTCCATGCTGGATAAATTAGAAGCCATTAATGCCCGTTTTATAGACTTGGGTATAGCTCTTACCAACCCCGAAGTGGTAAACGACAACAAGCGTTTTTCGCAAGTTAGTCGCGAGTATAGAAAATTAGAACGCATTGTAGTGGTGCATAATACCTATAAAAAATGCTTGGAAAGCATAGATTTTGCCAAAGAAGTGTTAGAGACCGAAAGCGATGGCGAATTGCGCACCTTAGCCAAAGATGACTTGGAAACGCTGTTGGTGGAAAGAGAAAAATTGGAAGAAGAAATTAGAAACCTACTCATTCCCAAAGACCCGCAAGATGAAAAGAACGCCATTATTGAAGTGAGAGCCGGTACCGGTGGCGATGAAGCAAGCATATTTGCCGGAGACCTGCTGCGGATGTACACCCGCTATTGCGAAAGAAAGGGCTGGAAACTTGCCATAGTGTCGGAAACGGAGGGGACGGTAGGTGGATTTAAGGAGGTGCAGTTAGAAGTGCAAGGCGAAGATGTGTATGGCATATTGAAGTTTGAAAGCGGTGTGCACCGCGTGCAGCGCGTACCCGCTACCGAAGCCAGCGGACGCGTGCACACAAGTGCCGCCACCGTTGCCGTGATGCCGGAAGCCGAAGAAGTGGATTTTGAACTCAAAGAAAGCGACCTGAAAATGGAAACGGCACGCAGCGGCGGCGCAGGCGGGCAGAATGTAAACAAAGTAGAAACCAAAGTAATATTAACCCACATTCCCACCGGAACAGTGATAACCTGCCAAACAGAGCGCAATCAGCTTGGCAACCGCGAAAAAGCCACTGCC
>RGMU01000501.1 GCA_010021705.1 Chitinophagia bacterium
GCTGGACCAAGGCCCAGCCTACGGGAAAACTGTGAAAATTACTCAACTTTTTAAACAACTTTGGTGTCATTTTAGCTTGAAGCGTCGCAAACAGCTCTATGTTGTTGCAGGGCTAACTGGTATATCTTCTATTAGTGAAATTATTTGTCTCATGTCTATTGTGCCATTTATTGCCATAATCACTAGTCCTGAAAAAGTCATAAACTCGCATTATCTTAAAAATTTTCATATTAATTCGGCAGCAGAATTAGTGTTGCCTTTAACTATAATATTTGCAACGTGCGCGGTAATCGCAGGAGTACTACGATTAATCCTTATAAAAATGAGCTTAAAAATAGCGAATGCTACCGGCACTGATTTAAGCATTGATATGTATAGAAAAACCCTTCATCAACCTTATAAAGTGCATATAGCACGCAATAGTAGTGATATTATTAGTGCTATCGCACAAAAATCAATTGCCACTACCGCAGTTATTGTTTCTCTTGTTACATTTGTAACAACCTCTGCATTATTTGTTGCAATTGTTATCGCTATGTTACTTGTTAACACCAAAGTCACCCTGCTTTCTGCAGCAATTATTACTTCTGCGTATCTAACTATTGCTAAATTTACCAAAAAAAATCTTGCCGAAAATGGCAGCATAATCGCGAAAAAACATAACGACGTTATGCGCACACTTCAAGAAGGCCTTGGCGCTATTCGCGATATTCTAATAGATGGATCACAAGAAACTTATACAAATACTTATGCTGCTGCCGCTAATGAGTTACAAAAATCACGTGCGGAAAATATGTTTATTACACAATCTCCACGCTACGTTATAGAAACTTTCGCCATGGTTTTAGTTGCTCTATTTGTCCTGATTACCAACTCTAAAAACAGCAATATAATCGAGACATTACCAATGCTTGGGTTTTTTGCTTTATCGGCACAGCGTTTATTACCATTGATTCAACAAATGTATGGATATTGGTCTGAGATTATTGGCAATAAAGCGGCTCTTGTTGATGTTATAGAGTTATTAAATCAGCCATATTCTTCGAATCAAAATCATCTAATTCCTATCACTTTTAATGAA
>RGMU01000502.1 GCA_010021705.1 Chitinophagia bacterium
CCGTAATTGGCCCTCGCTCACAAATCCGCTAAACACCACGCCTTTTATGCCACGCTTGAGTACATCAGCCTCAATGCGCGAATAATTGGCATCTTTTTTGCCCACTAAAACTAGTTTTAAGTCAGGGTGGTTGGCGCGCAGGGAAGAGAAGGCTTCAATCAATCTTTCTAGGTTTTTATGAGGCGTTGGACGACCCACGTACATAATAAATTTGGAATTTTGCAAATCGGGGAGGGGAGCAGGGGCTTCGCTTATGGCGTCAGCCGATTCATAAGTTACAGTAACTTTAGCAGGGTTAATGCCGCTAAATTTTACTAAATCGTTTTTGACGAATTCGCTTGGCGTTATTATTGCCTCGGCCTTGTGCGCAGCTTTCTTTATAACTTGCGCATAAACTTTCTGCTTGATCCCAAAAACCAGACGATTTTTATCCGGATTATAGAACCTAAGCGTAGTTAGATCGTGAATTGTAGTCACAGTTTTGCCACGGTATCGCATCGGCTGCTGAGTCATGCCAAAATGCACCAAGTCTACTCCCAGTCCATCAAGCATTTTCTTAAAGCCAGTCTGTTCGCCAAAAGTAAACTCTTTATATTCACACTCCACAGCCTTGAAATTTGGATTAGTGGGCTTGAACTTGTCCATGTCCCCTGGTTTTAAAAGAACCAAATACTGATGTTCGCTTTTTGTCTGCATCAAATAATTAAGCAGTCTTTCTATGTATCTTCCGGTACTAGTGCTGTATTCTCGAGCGTCTATTGCTATTTTCATGCCCTTTTCCTTCTGGAAATTTTCCACCATCTGCTTCTAATAGACCTTAATGCTTTAGCATTTGGCGGCAAATCATGCATCATTATTGACCAAATATAATCATCGCTAACTTTTTTTGAGGCCTGAATCTTTTTTCGTTCACCACGTTTTTTTACTAGAAGCCATGAACCAACTAAGTCGCCCTTAATTGCAGAAACACCTTGGCCACGGCTGATGGCCCTAAACAAAAACAGAGTGTGTGCTACAAAAAACCGCCAACCGGTTTTATACATAAATTTACCAGGAACGTTTTTGTACCAAAGTACCTGTA
>RGMU01000503.1 GCA_010021705.1 Chitinophagia bacterium
CTATATACTGACAGAGCTTTAGCAAGTATAATAAATGGTGCGGCATATGCTGTCCCCTATTTTTGGCCTCTTACCACTTTTTGTCTAATGAGGAGAGCCGAAATCCATATCAAACAATTAGATAAGGGTCAATATGATTGGTTATATAGCGAATATTTTGGCTTAGGCAGACATTATGCTAAAAGTCTGTCCAAGAAAAATGAGAGGGGGTAATTTTTTAAACTCTATTACAAACAGATAGCAAACCTATAAATTGGAAATATAATGATATAGACTTAACATAGGTTCTCCGGTTGCCACCGTTTTAAAGGATACTCCAGCAATATCCAAATGTATCCAAGGAATGGTCTCGAGTATAAATTCTTTGAGGAACATACCTGCCATAATGGTTCCAGCATTAATTCCAGCTGTAAAATTCTGTAAATCCGCCACATTACTTTCTAATTTAGAACGAAAGACACGGTGTAGTGGGACTTCCCAATAAAATTCATGGCGTTCATCGCCAATCTTGATAAGTTGGTTTAAAAAAGGTTTTCCTTTTTTATTACACATAGCCGCCGTCCCCATACTGCCAAAAAAAGCTGCTGCCATACCAGTTAAGGTAGCAATATCAATAACAAGCTTAGGATTTTTAATATTTTTAGTCATCCAACACATAGCATCTGCTAATATTATACGACCTTCTGCGTCTGTATTTGTAATTTCAACTGTTCTACCGTCACAAGTATTATAAATATCTCCAGGATGTACTGCTTTAGCACCGGGCATATTTTCCGCCATAGGTAATAGAGATATGTAGTGACCTTTAGCACGATTTATAGCCAAGGCTTTCATTAGTCCCCAAGCATAAACTGCCCCAGTCTTATCTGCTTTCATATCTACGAATTCCCCTGGTTTTAAATTTAGTCCGCCACTGTCAAAAATAATGCCTTTGCCAATGAGCACTATAGGTTGCTGAGTACTATCACCATATCGTATTACTAACATTTTAGGTGGTTTTTCAGAACCGCTATTTATAGCGATTATCCCATTTAGACCGGCGGATTTTAGTTGGTCATATCCTAAGACTTGGTGGGTCAAT
>RGMU01000504.1 GCA_010021705.1 Chitinophagia bacterium
ATTATGGTCTTTTTCCGCAAAAGCTATCTGCACCTGCCTTACCCATTCTTTGCTGTCTTCGTTAGGCTTTGCCATTACAAAGCCGCTATCCTTAAATTCCAAACACTCTATAGGCTCTCCCGGTTCTCCGGTGTTGCTGTAAAATATCATAGTGGTAAGCCTTAATTGTTGTGTCGGTATTTTGTTCATTTTTCTATGCCTTTCTGTTTGAATAATCAAAATGGGAGGTCGGCTACCATTGACCTATCAGGAATGTGGATAAGAATGTACTTGCGCAGCCGAGTAGATGGTTTTGACCTGCCGTGTTTAATTGCCTTCGTATAAGCCTTAGTTAGCGATTTTTTGCTATAGACTTTCTTGCAGTGGTTCATTGTAGTAAATTTGGATGTGTTTTATTGGTTTTAAAAGTTCCTTTGCTAAATACTTTTCTAATTTCCGATTGGTTGCCTTTAAGGGCGGAGCGCATGGTATTTAAAGTTTCCTCCCATACTTTTATGTTGTCTTCTTTTTTTAAGCCTACTGCGTTAAACATGTCATCTATGACAGCATAAGCCTTTTCCCGCGTATCCCAATATGCTTTAGGATAACGGATAGAGCCGTAATAATTATAAAGCTCAAGCCTTATGTTGCCGGCGGCGCTAAGGCTAATCACCAAATAGTCTGTGGCATAATCACTACCTTTTATTCTTACTGCGTTCATATTAACTTAGCTCTAATCGTTCTGCGTAATATTTGTTTCCGGCAAAGTATTTTTCCCTTATTCTCAGATGCATAGCCTTCAATTCATCTATGCGCGGTATAACAGCCCCCTTATGCCCAAATTCATCGTTTTGGTGGAATAAGACAAAGTTGTTCATAAACTTGATTAAGCGCACAGGTATTTCGCTTAGACTGTGATAGATAAAGAATAGCGAAATGTTTAGCTTTCGTTGGTTCTTTAGTATGTAAAGCAAAGGTTTAATAGGCTCTATGTTGCCATTGAGCTTGTTGCGCTGCATTACATCGTACAGCCCTGCCTCATCAATAACAAGCATACCGTTACGGTAATACTTTTCTACCTTAGTGATTAAAGTAGTAAAG
>RGMU01000505.1 GCA_010021705.1 Chitinophagia bacterium
TAATATTATAGATGTCGTTGAGAAGTTTCAAAATCTTCGATACTGTCGTCGTCTGATTCATAATTAATAATTTGATTATATAAATCATCTTTATGAATATGTGGTTGATATTTTAATACTATATCAAAAGTAATATTTTTATCGTCTTTATGTAACTGGTATTTTTCGTTTAAGATATATCTTGCTGCAAAGCCATAAGTTCGGCTGCTCTTTCTTCTTTCACTTCTGGTTCCACATCGTCTGCCATAATATAGGCGTGGGTTTGTTCTTCGTGGCTATACGGGAAAACCCCAAGTCTATCGAACCTTGCCCACTCAACGAAGTTCATTAACTCTTCAAAATAGTCTTCTGTTTCTCCCGGGTGACCAACAATCATAGTTGTTCTCAAAGATAGATTAGGCATTTGGTCGCGAATGGTTTCAATAAGCGCCTCTGTCTTCTCTCTGGTAATACCCCTTCGCATTATCTTCAGCATTTCATTAGAACCGTGCTGAAGTGGCATATCTAAATATTTACAAATATTAGTTCTGCTTTCAATTACATCCAAAACATCTAAAGGGAAGCCGCTTGGGTATGTCTAATAATTCGGCAAGGTTTCTTTTTTTGTAAATATCCAAGCCATAATAGGTGAGGTCTTGGGCTATTAAAATTAATTCTTTGGTACCCCTTGAAACTAAATTTTGTGCCTGAGAAACAATAAGTTCCATAGGCTGGCTCACATGTTTGCCTCTCATTAGCGGAATAGCACAAAACGAACATGGCCTATCGCAACCTTCACTTATCTTAAGGTACGCATAGTGGCTAGGAGTAGTTATTAGGCGCTCCCCTACCAGTTCGTGCTTATAGTTTGCCTTAAGCACTTTTAACAAACGAGGCAATTCATTGGTACCAAACCACGCATCTACGGAGGGTATTTCAGCAGATAGCTCATCTTTATAGCGATGGCTTAGGCAGCCTGTAACATAAACTTTCTCTACCAACCCACTTTCTTTAGCCTCAGCAAATCGAAGAATGGTATCGATACTTTCTTGTTTAGCATTGTCTATAAAACCGCAAGTATTTATGATAACAATACCCGCA
>RGMU01000506.1 GCA_010021705.1 Chitinophagia bacterium
AAACATATCAATAGCGATAAATTCCAACCATCTCAATAAATTGAGCATTGGTAGAGCTTCTACGCTCAGAGGGATATTGTATGATCCATTAAAAATAAAACGTAGTAAGGGAACTGGGATTGCAAGAAGTAAGAACGCAATAATAAATAAAGCTATTTGCAGGAGGGAAATTTTGAGCGCAACCGGTCTTTGTTTTTTGCTATAAAACGAGAGAAAAGCTGTATTTATAACTGATTTAATGAGTAAGAAGATCCCGATATGGTAAGTAAACATACTTGTATTATCCTTTAATTAGAATTGTAATAGACGTATTAAGAGAGTTTTTTATAATACGTCTACCGATTTTTTTTGTAAATACCTTACTGATCGATGTTTTACATCTGTTGTGGCCGAGAGATGCCGATTAAGCGCAAACAACGCTCAAAAGTGTCTTTTACGAGCATTACTAAAAAGAGCCTGCTTCTGCTTTGGGTAATATCTTTTGGCTCAATAACACGGTTGTGGTGGTAGTAGTTGTGGAATAAATGTGCCAACTCAAGCATATAGTAGGTCAAAAGATGCACTTGGTAGTTACGCGTAATGTCTTCTAAAAGTTCCTGCAGAGCAGCAATCTTTTTAATCAGTAACTGTTCTGTTTCTGTTAAATGTTGCGCATCTGTTTTGCTAATGTCTGCCAGTTCAGGATTTTCTTCAGCCTTTTTGAGTATTGCCAACGTTCTTACATAGGCGTATTGCAGGTAATAGACGGGGTTTTCGTCAGTCTGTTTAAGAGCGAGCTCAAGGTCGAACTCCAGGTGAGCATCTGCTTTTCTATTTAAATAAAAAAAGCGTGCAACGTCTGGACCAACTTCTTGAATAACATCTTGCAGGTTTACAATTGCCCCAGCTCGTTTTGACATTCGCACTGCTTCGCCATCTTTTTTCATGGAAACAAGTTGATACAAGATGCAGTCAAGTCCAACGTCGGTGAGCCCTAAAGCCTGGCGCATACCATCAAGCCGTTTAGGATAACTGTGGTGGTCTTGGCCCAGTACATAAATAAGTTTATTAAAACCACGTTCAGCTTTATCAAGCAGGTAG